>CAZTFJ010000214.1:0-5475 GCA_964612255.1 uncultured Rikenellaceae bacterium
ATTTGTAGGTGAGGAGGTCCATGCGCCTATTTACGGCATCTTTTGCTTCGGCAAAAAAAAGTGTTGATATCCCAATTATTGCTAGTATTAACTGTATATCGGCAACAAAATGGGTCGATTTTGCCAAGAAGATCGAGGAGGCCGGTGCCGATGCCCTTGAGGTTAACGTGTTTGTGCTACCCACCGATAGTAGAAAAAAAGCCGACGATTACGAAGAGGTTTATTTTACACTGGCCGAGAAACTTCGCAAGCTAATTTCAATTCCTATTGCTTTTAAGCTGGGTAACCATTTTACCAACCCGTTGCGTATTATTGAGCAGCTTTGGTATAGAAATATTCAGGGTGTTGTACTTTTTAATCGTTTTTTTGCCCCCGATATCGATATTCAAAAGCTAAAGGTTACCTCGGCTGAGGTATTTAGTAAACCTGAGGATATGCGTGATACCTTGCGTTGGGTAGCGTTGGCAAATCACGCCGTGCCTAAAATTGATGTGTCGGCATCAACAGGTGTGCATACCGGAGAGGCTGCTGTAAAAATGCTTCTGGCAGGGGCAAGTAGTGCTCAGGTGTGCTCAACTCTTTACAAAAACGGTTCTGCTCACTTAAGTTCTATTGTAAATTTTGTTGAGAAGTGGATGGTTGAAAAGGGATACTCTAGAATTTTCGATTTTAAAGGTAAGATGAATTACGGCAAAATTGGCGACCTCGATGTGTATGAGCGTAGCCAGTTCATGAAATATTACTCGAGCCACGAATAATACTAAAGAGTTTTAAATTATAAGTAGGGCAGCTATTGGGCTGCCCTTTTTGTTTGCTCTAGTATATTTGTCATCTCTTGCAAAAGCGTTTTTTTCTCTGTCTCCGATTTTTCGAGTTGGCTATTTGTTTGTTTTATATATAGTTCCAACTGTTCTGATGTGAGACCATCAACATTATTCTCAATTACAGTGAATGCTTCAAAAGCTTCTGGGTAGGCTTCCTTAAAAAGGATGTTGAAGTAAGGCGATAGGTGCTGAGAAAAATCGAGCCTACTTTGCCAGCATGCTGTAAGCAGGGGTGCTAGACCTTTTTTTCCTGCTTGTGACGAGGTGAAGCGTGAAATAATGGGCACTGCTTCTTGAACCTTAATATCAGAAATAAACTCCAATAAGCTTCGCTTTAAGGTATCGCCCCGTTCTCCAATCATCATATTTAAGAGTGGCTCAAGGTAAAAAAGTTCTCCATGCTCTTTAAGGTCAATAAGCATAGATATAACTTGTTCATCTGAACTCTTTTCAAGAGCCTCAATCAGCTGTTTTTGCTTTTTCTTCTCTGCGTTTTCGTTTACCATGCCAATAAATATTCATATTATAATTTATGCAAAAGTATAAAGGAAATTGTTTTTTACCGCAGATTTTTATTTACTTTACGTTGTAGGCAGCAAAATGCAACAAATGTTGGGGTTTAAAAGTAAAACCTAAAGTTTAAAATGCGCTCTTAGAAACTAAGAGCAAGGTTTAATATAATTGCCTTAAAACGATTTGGTAAAAAAAAAATTGTTACTTTTACTAAACATAATAAAACACTAAGCGGAAACTACAAAAGTTACGGGTTATGAATATCAAGATACTTAAATTGAAGTATATTGTCGTTTTCCATATGCTACTTGCAGGATTGATGATGAGTTGCGCTTCGGATTCATCTAAGCAAGATCGAGTTAAGGTTGATGTAGAGGAGATTGAAGGCGATAAGGTTGTGAAGTCTGGCGTTCAAACCGCTCGTCAAATTTTTTACTCATTACCCTCGCCACTCGAAACCGCTATGATTCTTAAAAGATCGGGTGCGCAGTATAATCCAGAAATTCTAAATCCTGAGGAGAATTTATCGCGCTACACAACAACAAAGAGCATGGCGCTTAACCTAGGTATTTACAGCACCGATTTGAGCTACGCTAGTTTATTCGACCAAACTCCTGAGTCTATTAAATATATGACTGCTTCGAAAAAGTTAGCAGAGAATTTGGGCATTTTAAATGCCATTGATGATAAAATTATTCAGCGGCTCGAAGAGAATGTGAATAATCGCGATGTGATTATGGATATTATCTCTGAGACTTTTCTTAATACAAATTCCATTCTCGAGGAGAACGATCGGGTAGCTATTGGCTCTATTATTCTTGTTGGGGGATGGATTGAGGGATTATATATCGCCACATCATTGGTTGATGATATTGGAACAACTGACAATGAGTTGGTAGAGAGGATAATTGATCAAAAGCTATCACTTTCAAGTGTGCAGAATTTACTCGCACAGCATAAGCATATGCCCGATATCCAAGCTGTTATGAGTGATATTGAGGAACTTGGTATAATTTATGATAAGATTCAGATATCGGTTTCAAAAATTGAAGTGGTAAAAGATTCGTCTGCCACTACTACTTTACATAGTAAGAATGTTTTCTCTGTTAGCCCTCAGGTTTTTCAGGAGTTGAAAGACAAAGTTGCTGAGATACGAACTAAGTACATAATGTAAAAAATATCTGCCCGATATGAGATCATTAATTATTATTCTTTTCACAGGTACCCTTCTTTTTAGCTCATTCTCTGGGTCAGCTCAATGTAAAAATTTTGCCAAGAGAGTTTGCCGGTTAGAATTGGCACCTTTTATTCACGATGGCAACTATAATGCTGCAATTCTTACCGAAGGCGAAGATGCCGAACTTTTTAAAACATTTTATGCCGGGCAGGAGTACCGTATTGCCGTTTGTGGCTCTGAACCACTTACACGTGTTGAGTTTAAGGTGATGGATGTTGATCGTACGGTGCTCTATACCAATGCCGATAATAATTATAAACTTACGTGGGATTTTAAGGTTGAGTCAACGCAGCAGCTAATAATTATGGTAAAAGTTCATGAAGGGCCAGTTGAGTCTGATATTGTGAATAGTGGTTGCGTTGCCATTATGTTTGGCCTTAAAACGGATTAGCTTTTCTGAATGGTAATGCTAAAGATATTAATGCCGCAATCTGCGGCATTCCTTTTACAGGCTACTCAGTGCATCGGCCACAACAAAAGTACTCCCTCCAATAAAAATTAGGTCATCGTCCTGTGCTGCTATTCTTGCAGCATTTAGCGCAAGTTTAACATTTACATAGTTGTATCCTTTTAGTCCTGCAATGTGGGCTTTATCCGTTAGCTTTACTTCATCGAGTGCACGTGGAATAGAGGGACGGGTAAAGTAATATGTTGCATTTTTGGGAAGTATATTCAATACCCCATCAATGTTTTTGTCACCTACCATTCCAATAACCATATGTAATTTATTATGTGGCGTGTTTCGGAGTTGCTCAACAATTTCTAACATCCCTTCCAAATTATGTCCAGTATCGCAAATGGTTAAGGGTTGCTTGCTCAGTACTTGCCAACGGCCCAAAAGTCCGGTGTTGTGAATAACTTTTTTTAGCCCATCTTCAATGTTCGTGCTACTTATGTTATACCCAATGTTTTTTAGTTCATTTACAGAGGATAAAACACCAACTAAATTCTTTTTTTGGTAGTTACCCAGTAAATCGAGGCTGTAGCTAGTAGTATTGCCTGAATTTGTTTCTTTTATCGAGATGTTTTGATATCCATTACCCAGATAGGATGAGGTTGCCTTGAATTGTTCACTGGCAAAAATTATTTTGGCACGGCATTCTTTTGCTTTTTCGTGAAAAATTGGTTTTGTTTCGTTTTTCCATTCACTAATTACAACAGGTACGTTTGGTTTTATAATGCCAGCTTTTTCGGTTGCTATCTTTTCCAAAGAACTTCCCAATAGCTCAGTATGGTCTAGCCCAATGTTTGTAATAACCGATATATCGGGAGTTATTATATTAGTAGAATCGAGCCTGCCGCCCAAACCTACTTCAATTACAGCAACATCAACACTTTGGTCAGCAAAATACTTAAAGGCTAAAGCAACGGTCATTTCAAAGAACGAAGGCTTAACTATCTCGAAAACATGAGCACTTTTGCTAACAAAATTTACCACATCATTCTCTGCAATGGGTTTGCCGTTAATCCTTATACGCTCTCTAAAATCAACCAGATGTGGCGACGTGTAAAGGCCAACTTTGTATCCGGCTTCCATTAAAATGGAGCAGAGCATATGCGATATACTACCCTTGCCGTTTGTGCCTGCTATGTGGATGGTTTTAAACTGCTTATGTGGGTGGTTAAAATGCTTGTCGAGAGCTAGCGTGTTGTTTAGGTCGGCTTTATACGCTGCTTTCCCAACTCGCTGGTACATGGGGAGTTGTGAAAATAAGAATTGTAGGGTTTCCTGATAATTCATTGTTCGAAATTTGTCGCAAAAGTATCAAAAATAAAGTTTTGGTATATCTTGCAAATTCATAATAATTATGATGCTTTACATATTTGAGGTAACGTTTTTCAATATTTAACCATAATTTAATTAATGGCTCATGGTTAATTTGTAGATTTATGATTCGTAATGTGTTCATAAAATAATTAGTTATGTCAGCAAAAAAAAAGAAAGTGTTTGTGTTGGACACCAACGTGTTGCTACACGATTATACGTGTATATACAATTTTGAAGAGAACGACATTGTTATTCCGATAGTTGCCCTTGAGGAACTCGATCATTTTAAAAAGGGCAATGAGATGATAAATTTTCATGCTCGCGAATTTGCTCGTGAACTCGATAAAATTGCGGGCGATAATCTTTTTAATGGGGGAATATCGCTGGGGAAAGAACACGGAAAACTCAGAATTGAAACTGGAAAACCATTTACCCCAGAGATGGAGCAGTCGTTTGCCGATAAGAGTCCCGACCATAGAATTTTGGCCATTGCTAACTACCTGCAGATGCAAAATGCCAAGCAGGAAGTAATTCTTGTAACAAAGGATATTAACCTAAGAATGAAAGCAAAATCGCTTGGTTTAGTGGCGCAGGATTATCTGTCTGATAAGATCAAAGACCTAGATACGCTCAAACGGGAAGTTGAGATATTACAAGGAGTTGACGATTCGAAAGTGCAACGGTTTTACGAAAATTTTGATGGGGTAGAACCACAGGAACTGGGCGTAAATCCATATCCTAATCAATATTTTATTATAAAAAGCCCTAAGGCTAGTGCATTAGGGCATTATAGCGTGGCCAGTCAAACTGTAGGCAGGGTCGAGAAAATTAGAGCATACGGTATTGAACCTCGTAACTCTGAGCAAACCTTCTCGCTCGATGCACTGATGAGGCCTGAAATTCAGCTGGTGTCGCTAACGGGTAAAGCTGGAACAGGAAAAACCTTACTTGCCTTGGCAGCTGCGCTCCAGCAAGAGAAAGACTTTAACCAAATATTGCTTGCTCGTCCAATTGTGCCGCTAGCAAACAAGGATATAGGCTTTTTGCCAGGCGATGTGAATGAGAAAATTGGCCCTTATATGCAGCCACTTTTCGATAATTTGGCTGTGATAAAAAACAAGTTCAAATCTACC
>CAZTFJ010000215.1:0-5469 GCA_964612255.1 uncultured Rikenellaceae bacterium
GCAGCTGCTAAAGAGTAACGATGCTAGTACAATAGTAAAAAAACATTTTTTCATATAGGTATTTTTAGGGTTAAACATTTCAAAATTAATCTTCACTTTTTGCCTTGGCAAATCGTTCCATCAATGCAATAACTATATAACCAACTACTGCTAAAAAAATTGCTGTAATAACCTCTGTATTTAGCGAGTTGGGTATAAAAAGATCATATCCTTGTACAATAGGCTCTCCATCTTTCATGATTAAACTGCCCAACTCATCAACCCTATGTATTTCGTTTTTCCATGGCCAAAGAATGCTAAGCGAGCCAAGAATAAAACCAGTAAGTATGGCTATGGTTTGATTTTTATATCTTTTGTAAACCCATGATAACACGTGCGAAAGGGTAATTATTCCCACAACGCCACCTAATAAAACTGGCCCTAAAATGGCCAAGTTTAATTGGTTAACGGCATCAATCATGACCAACTCGTAATTACCCATAAGCAGCAAAACAAACGAGCCCGATAAGCCAGGAAGAATCATACTACACACTGCAACCACACCACAGATTACCAGATACCAAAACGAATCGTTCTGGGTTGCTGGGTTCATAAACGATATCCAAACAGCCAATGCTGCACCAATGGCAAATGTAATAATTACACTAAAAGTCCATTTTGATATGGTTTTGCCCACATAGTAAACCGAAGCTAATATTAAACCAAAAAAGAATGCCCAAATAAATACCGGATAGGCTTCAAAAAGGTACTCAAGAATGCGTGCCAAGCTTAAAATGCTAACCACCATACCTGTGCCCAGTGCAACAACAAAGAAAAAATCGGTATGTTTAAAGAAATCCTTGAATCGCCCTTTAAAGAATAATGCTATGGCTTTACCATCGAACGATTTTATGGCATTAATTAGCCTCTCAAAAACACCAGTAATAAGAGCTACTGTGCCACCCGATACGCCAGGAATTACGTTGGCCGCTCCCATTGCCATCCCCTTTAGGGCATAAACAATGTGTTGTAATAAATTGCTATTCATAAATTATTGAAAAGTGATAATTGCAATAACCTGCAACTACTTTAAATACTGAAAAAATGTATCGCCACGTAGGCCAATTCTTAGGGTTTCGAGGGCAATAACCTCAGTTGGTGCAATGTTACCAAGATTTACATTGGCGCCAAGTTGCTGAATAAACCAAACCTGCTGATTTTTTATGGGTGCTTCCCAAAGCACATCATCCATTCCAATGTTTTGCATAATAGCATCAATTAGCTCGGTATTGGCTGAGTGATCGGCGTTGTAAATCCCAATATTTCCTCCTTCGCGAGCCTCGGCAATTACTTTCCAGGAACCAGCTTGCAGCTCATTTTTCATCATGCTTACCCAATCCTCGGTAGGTATAACAACCCCAGCCTGTTTCGACCCCACTTCAGAAATTACGGTAACTTGCTCTGCCAGTTTCCTAATGTATTCACACTTCTGAGCATGGGGCATTTCAAGCGTTCCGTCCGATACCTCGGCAAGGTTAAGCCCTAGTTTTTCAACAAGTTTTCTATAATCGTCGAACATATTGCGAGCAACAAAAGCCTCAAAAAGGGTTCCTCCTAAGTAGGGCTTAATGCCGTTTTGTTGCAAAAAGGATATCTTTTTATCAATATTTGGAGTAACCATAGCGGTTCCAAAACCAAACTTTACCAGGTCGATGTACTCTCCGGCCACGCTCACCATATCTTCGAGTTCGCGTTGGCTAAGCCCTTTATCCATAACCATGGTTAATCCATTGGTACGAGGTTTGGCTTCGCGTGATGGCAAATTAGGAATTGATTGTAACATTATTTGGGTATTTTAGGTTAATGAAAAAGTACTAGATTGTTTTTAGCTGCTGCAGAAATTTTGGGTCATCAATTACCGATACTACAGAGAGAAACTCATCAATAGCAAACAAATCTAACTTTTTGGCTTGCTTTAGAATAGTTATAGCCAGTTTGGTTTTGCCCTGCAGATATAGTGCAGCTGCGTAAAGTATTTTAAGCGGAGCGTTATCGGTAAATTTCTCGCTCACTTCATGGTAGATCTCTTCAACAGAGGAAAATTTCTCTTCAAAAAGTTTTAATTCAACCAAACCAATGTAAGCATCTGGCTCATCTGGATTAAGATTGGTAGCTTCGGTGTAGGCGTTCAACGCTTCTTCATCCGATCCCTTCTCGAAATAAACTTTAGCAATGCCAAGCCAGTAATCGTAGTTGTCAGCTTCGTAAGCTATGGCTTTCTTCATATTCTCAAGGGCTTGGGGAAGTTGCTCTTTTTTGAGATGAATTACGCCCATACCAAAATAAGCATCGGCAAATTTGGCATCAAGTTCAAGACACTTGTTGTACATACTAAACGCCTTGTCGAACTCGCCTAACTTCTCAAAGCACTCGCCAATTGAGGCATAAATTCTGGGGTTTTCAGGTTCGTAGTTCAGCAACTCTCCAAACGATTCGGCTGCCTCGGCATATTTCTCAATAGTAGCATAGGTATTTGCCCGGTTATGAAGAGCAGATGTATTTGCAGGATCAACTGCAAGAGAGTAATCGTAAGCCTCAAGCGCTTTAGGAAATTCACCTCTGCGGGTGTAAATAATCCCTACATTGTACCAAACACTCGATGAGAAGGGGTTTATGTCGAGGTAGTAGTTGTAGTACTGCTCGCTTTTAGACAAATCGGCTAAACGCTCATAGCAATAGCCTAGTTCAAACAGCACGCCCAGCGCATTCTTATCGATACTGTGAGCATATAGTAAATACCTTAGGGCATAGTTAGGTTCGTCAATATCCTGATACAACGATGCGATTCGATAAAGCAAATCAACCTTATCGTCCGATAGGCTATTAGTTGCATACCAAAATGCTTCGTGGGCGCTATTCAACTCGTTTATTGCCAAGTAGGCCTGCCCCATAAGAAAATGCAACTCGCTATTTTGGGGCTCTATTTTCACAAGCATCTTTAAAATCCGTAACGCTTCACCATAATTCTTATCAATTATTAAAAGCTCGGCCTTTTTTAATTGAATTTCAGAAGAATACGGATGCATATTATATGCAATATTTACCGCTTCGGAAGCCCGTTGTGAGTTATCGGAATTTATGTAGTAATCTATAATATTTTCAAAATCAACAACATCAAAGAAAAAACTACGGTTGTGCCTAAGCATATCTTCATACTTTTGCACAATTTCCATTGCCTCATCTGGGTTGTAAAAGAATTCGTTGTCTTCTTTCATAAGCGGTAAAAACTCCTTTTCGTGGCGAAATTAGTAAATAATACCAGCAATTTAAGGCACGGTAAAACAAATAATATTAACAATGGTTAAAACATATCAACATTCACAATCTACATCAGCTTAAATACCCGCTGTAGCAAATGATGATTGTTATCAATAAAACCAAAAAGCACGAATAACACGCTTTATAAAACGTGTTATCCGTACTTTAATTATTGTTGCTTAGAGAATTACTACCTGTTCTTTTCAGAGAATTCGCGGCCAGCACGAAGCGCTTTTAAGTTTACCTCAACCACCTCGTCGCCCTTACGACCAAATAGCTGGCGAATACCCTCCTCAAGTTTTTCAAACTCAATATCGATAAAGGGTGATGCAGCACCGAGCATTACAATATTTGACGAACGCGATGAGCCAGCTTCTTTAGCAATTGCATCGGCATCTAAAGCGATATGATTTTTCACTTTTTTAACCTCGGCAATAATATTTTCAACCTCTGGGTAGTCGGGAATATTATTGAACGGGGTTGTATTGGTAACCAACCATCCATCTTCACTAAGGAATGGCAAGTAGCGTAGGCCTTCCATAGGCTCAACCGAAAGAATGAGATGAGCCTTTCCCTGTGGAATTAAATCGGATGAAATGGGTTTATCAGAAATACGAAGGTGCGACTGCACATCGCCCCCACGTTGACTCATACCATGTACCTCGGCTTGTTTGATGTACAAATCGCTTTTTACTGCTGCAAGCCCAATACCTGCTGCAATAGAAAGGATTCCCTGACCACCAACTCCTGCTAGAATTATATCTGTTTTCATCTTATTTACATTTAACTGTTTATCCAATTAGTCTTTTCCTGCAGCTTTGCGCTCGGCTTTCTTTCTGCGAGCAAATGTTTGAATACACTCGCGCTGAGGTATTAGCACAGAAACTCCTTGGTAAGCCAACTCCTTTTTCATAATGGCTACATTCTCCTCGTGGAATTTTTTAAGCGGATTCATAACATGAATATGCTCTGGATCAACCCCAATCCCCTTGCAAATATCAACAATCCGTCCAAATGCCGATGAAGTCTGACCACCAGTCATACCTGTAGTTGAATTATCGGAGATTATAACAGTTATTGGAGCGTTCTCTAGCACAGCATCGAGCAGGCCTGTCATTCCGCTATGGGTAAATGTTGAGTCGCCAATTACTGCCACTGCAGGTACCAAACCAGCATCGGCTGCTCCCTTAGCCATGGTTATAGATGCACCCATATCAACACATGAATTAATTGCATTGAACGGTGCCAGTGCACCCAGGGTATAGCATCCGATATCAGCAAAAACTCGTCCAGTGCCATATTCCTCTAAAGCCTCATTAAGGGCAAGGTATACATCGCGGTGACCACATCCTACACAGAGTGATGGTGGACGATTTTTAACCAGTTCGGGAATGGGTGTGCCCTCGTATACATCTAAACCAAGCGCTTTGGCAACAATGGCTGGATTTAGCTCGCCATCGCGTGGTACGGTGCCGTCTAAGCGGCCATGGATTGGCTTGCCAAGATTAAGGAAGCCTTTAATCATTTCCTCAATAATTGGGTAACCATCCTCAAGAACCAATAGCTCATCGCAGGTTTCGTAAAGTTCACGCACCTGTTTGGGGGGTATTGGATATTGAGATATTTTTAGAATTGGATACTCATCGCCCTCAATATTTTCCATTAAGTAGTTATAGGCAATGCCAGCAGCAATAATGCCCAAACGGTTGCTTTTACCTTTGGTTAGGCTATTAAATTGCGATTCTTCCGACAATGAATCCATTGTTGGTTGAACACTAAGCAATTTTTTGTAGTTAACCCTAGCTATAGCAGGCAATAGCACAAACTGACGGGGATCTGAGGGCAAGCGCATATCATTCTGCCCTTTAACCTCCTGACGAGATACTCCTGACCTAGAATGTGCCAAACGGGTAGTTATGCGGATCATAACTGGGGTGTTTAACCTCTCTGATAGTTCAAAAGCAGAGTAAGCCATTTCGTAAGCCTCTTGCTGGTTTGATGGCTCAAGAATTGGAATCATTGCAAACTTTGCGTAAAATCTTGAGTCCTGCTCGTTCTGCGACGAGTGCATGGATGGATCATCGGCGCTAAGCACTACCAACCCACCATTAACCCCAGTAATTGATGCATTAATAAATGCATCGGCAGCAACGTTTAGCCCAACATGCTTAA
>CAZTFJ010000216.1:0-5467 GCA_964612255.1 uncultured Rikenellaceae bacterium
ACACTTAATGCCATGGCGATATCATCATCAACTGCATTAAATACAATTTCGATTACGTTAGCTGAATGCTGTTTGTTAAATCCCTCTGCACAAGTCACTATTGCCCAGTTTTCAGAAGTAATTTTTTCGTGTTCAATCAATTATTGACGCTTTGGTTTATGAGGTTGTAGTTGAGGTAAATGCATGGAGATTGCAAAGCCAAAATTTGTAGCAAATTTTAATACACTAACGCAAACCCATTTCTTTTGGGGATTTTATAAAGAACCTTGGTTTCATTTCTCAGTTTACCTTTTAATAGATAATTAATAAAGTGTGGTTTAAAGTTTTGTTCAAAAGTGATGGCTTTAAATCCAAATAATTTACTTAGATTTACTATAAGTAACATATAATTAATTATTTATAAATGTAAATAAGAAGATGATTATGCAAAATTTATTTGATGGGTTATTAAAAAACATAGTGGAAGATAAAACAAGTATTGCTTATAAGAAAGCTAAAACTTTAGCAGTTATTGTAGTTTCGTCCATAGCTCTAGTTTCAATTTTAGTTGGTAAGATTATAATAGTTGATGGTATAACTCCCGCTATGGTGCCTTTCGCTGTTTTGCTGATGTTGATTGTAATGCTTTTTGTTATAAAATCGGGCCAATATAAACTTGCGGGCAATATTATTTCGGTATCCATTTTAATCATTATGATTTATTCGATGTTTGCCAATCCAAAGGGATCAAGCGTTCCTTATTATATGGTGGGTCAGTTCTACGTGTTTTTTGCAATCATTTTCTTGTCCGCCATGTTTGCCTCAAGAAATATCTTAATACTGGTAAATGTTGCCATTATTGTTTCAACAATCTACATATTTAATACTACAAAAGAGCAAATTCCTGAAAATGTTAAGGATATTTCCTTTTATGGCATATTTATCTATGAGGTGATGTTGTTTGTGAGCTTTGTTATTGCATATATATTCGCTAACCTCATTAATAAAGGGATTATTGATATCTCTTTAAAATCAGAGAGTTTAGAGAAGCAAAACGTTAAGATGAAAGAGCTTGCAGAAAAAATTGATTTCAGCGCAAACGGATTGTTGCAGGCAAGCAATCAATTGTCGTCAATATCTCAGCAAATGTCGCAGCGCTCTAACGAGCAAGCCGCTAAAACCGATGAGGTTTCATCATCAATGGATGAAATGCTAACAATGATTAAGCAGAATGCAAATAATTCTCAGCAAACCGAAAAAATTGCATTGTCGTCATCGCAAAGTATAAAAAATGGTTCTGAGTCAACAGCAACCGCGGTAACATCAATGAACGATATTGCTAAGAAGATTCAGGTTGTAAATGATATAGCTTTTCAAACAAATATACTAGCATTAAATGCAGCGGTAGAGGCAGCCCGTGCCGGAGAACACGGTAAGGGCTTTGCAATTGTTGCTGCCGAGGTGCGTAAATTGGCCGAAAGGAGTAAAGAAGCTGCCGATGAAATTGAGCGAGTTTCAAAAGCTGGGGTTGAAATCTCTGATAAGGCAGGTAGGCAGTTAGAAGCCATAGTTCCAGAAATGGATAAAACGGTTAAGCTCGTTCAGGAGATTTCTGCTGCCTCGCAGGAGCAAAACTCAAGTGCTGACCAAATCAATAGTGCAATTCAACAATTGAGCCTTGTTTCTCAGCAGAATGCAGCGGCATCAGAAGAACTGGCTACCAGCTCGGAAGAGTTAAAGATACAGGCTGATGAGCTGAAAGATGTAATTTCGTATCTAAGGGATGTTTTAAAGTGAAAATACATCTGATTGCAATCTCATTTTTTTCAAGACATACTTCTATTTTTGCCGTTTGTGCATGAGTTGGTGCTCTGGCTTCTTCTCGCCCAGAAACTCCTTTAGAAGTTGGCTCGCCTACTCCATATTCTAAATCCGTTTCTGCTAGGCTAGTGGAGTAAGACCATAGATAGCCTATCTCCTTAAATTTTTTTCTAGAGTTGTAGTAGAACCGAATTATATAACATTAACCTCCATCTCAAGGCTAACATTAAACTGTTCCATCACAGCCTCACGGATTTCATGGGCTAAATCTACAATTTCCTGTCCGGTTGCATTGCCGTAGTTTACCAATACCAGAGCTTGGTTTTTATGAACTCCAACGTTTCCTACCCTTTTACCTTTCCATCCTGTATGCTCAATAAGCCATCCTGCGGGGAGTTTTACCAGGTTGTCATTTACTGGGTAAAATGGAACGTGTTCATATTTTGTTTGCAAGTCTTCTACTTGTGATATTTCAACCACTGGGTTTTTAAAAAAACTTCCACCATTCCCTAATTCTTTGGGGTCGGGTAGTTTTGCATTTCTAATATTGATTACTGCTTGCCTAACATTTTGCAAAGTTTTTTCTCCTAGTTTTTCAACCTCTGTATCTAAATTTCCGTAGTGGGTAATTAGCTTGCACTCTTTCGATAATCTGAAAGTAACGTGGGTTACAACAACTTTTCCTTTAAGCTTATTTTTAAAGATACTATCGCGATAGCCAAATTTACATTCTGCCTTGGTAAGGTTAAAACGTTCTTGTTTATCAATATATATCCCTTCAACCATTTCAATTGTATCCTTGGCCTCAACGCCATAAGCACCTATGTTTTGAATTGGTGATGCGCCAACTTTCCCGGGAATTATCGATAGGTTTTCTAGCCCGCACAATCCCATTTTCACGCTGTGGTCAACCAAACAATCCCACTCAACTCCTGCACCAACTCTTAGGTCTATGTACTCATTAGTATCAGCAGTCACTTCAATTCCTTTAATATTTGGGTGAATGATTACGCCCTTATAGTTGTTGGTAAACAGAATGTTAGACCCTCCACCCAGAATTAGGTGGGGTAAATTTGCACGTTTAACAAACTCTATGGCCTGCATAGTTTCTTCAATAGTATTTACCGAGAAGAATTTTTCTGCTGAAACGTTAAGCCCAAATGTGTTATGGTCTTTAAGCGGGTAGTTATTGCGTGGTGTTATCATATTAAAACTTTTTGCAAAGATAAAAAATTGTAGTGGGCTGGGATGTTTTTTTTATTTTAGCAAAAAAAACATTGGCCAGGGTATTTCTTCTTGTAACATCCGATGTGGTTACCGATCAAAGGGTGAAACGTTCAGCTTCGGCTATAGCTGAGCAAGGGCATACTGTTTGTGTTCTTGGCCGGTCCATAAGGTCAACTCCACCACTTTTTAAATATTCTTATGGGGTACATTTATTCCGGTTACCTTTTCAAAAGGGGATGTTTTTTTATTTATCATACAATTTGTGGGCAACTTTTTGGCTTCTTTTTAAAAGGGTAGATATTGTTTATGCCAACGATTTGGATACTTTGCTTGCCGCTGGTTTAATTTCTGTGGTTAAGAGAAAACCTTTAATTTACGATAGCCATGAACTTTTTACTGAGCTGCCCGAACTTGTTACTCGAAAGTTTAAGCAACGTCTTTGGTATTGGCTCGAAAAGTTTATGCTAAAACAGGTAGATGTGGGGATTACCGTGTCGGATAGCGTTGCCGTAGAGTTGAAAAAACGTTACAAGAAGGAGTTTGTGGTTGTAAGGAATGTGCCTAAATCTAAGGTTAATGTTGACGAAGTTAAATCAACAGAAAAAATAATTATTTACCAAGGTGCTTTAAATATTGGCCGAGGGCTCGAGAAGTTAATTTTTGCTATGCAAAATGTTACTGACGCAAAGTTAGTAATTGCTGGCACTGGTGATATTGAAGGGCAACTGATTGGATTGACTAATCAGCTTGGCCTTGACGGTAAGGTTCAATTTGTTGGTCGTTTGTCGCCAGAGGCGCTATCTTTATTAACATCTAGGGCAACCATAGGCGTGTCGCTTGAGGAGGATATGGGGCTGAACTACAGGTGTGCCTTGCCAAATAAGCTATTCGATTATTTACATGCCGGGCTGCCTGTATTGGTATCCGATATGCCTGAAATGAAATCGATTGTAGATAGTTATAATGTTGGGCGAACCCTTAAGCGCAATGCTTCGAGTGATCGGCTTGCCGAGTGTTTGATGGCGATGATAAACGACCAGAAACAGATGTCTTTATGGAAACAGAATGCCAAAAAGGCTGCAGAAGAACTTTGCTGGGATAATGAAAAATGGTTATTTTTAGCTGCAATTAGTAAGGTTTTCTGACAGATATTTGATAGCAGTAGGCAAGGGAGTTAGGTTGCGTGTGTTTATGGCATTGTATTTTGGTTTGCCTGTAATTTGTTTGAATGAGTTATGGTCGGGTATGTATTCCGAGTTGTTTTTTTTAAGTAACGAAACGCCAAGTTGAAAGATTAGTATAATCCCCAAATATTACAAATTATGAAGCTGCTAATTACTCAAACGTTATGTTTTATGTTTCTATTTCAATTTACAGGTTATACTCAGGAAAAGATAGTTGAGCTACCTCAACCCCAAACTACAGGGGGAATGCCCCTTATGGAGGCATTGTCGAACCGTAAAACTTCCAGAGATTTTGCATCCAAGGAATTGGATTTGCAAATGCTATCGAATTTGCTTTGGGCTGCCAATGGCATAAATAGGGCTGAGGATGGTAAGCGAACTGCTCCTAGCGCTGTTAATTGGCAAGAGATTGACATTTATCTAAGCTTACCAACAGGTGTTTATCTTTATAACCACCTCGAGCATAGGCTCGAACTTTTTATGAGTGGTGATGTTCGCGAAGCCACTGGCCGTCAACCTTTTGTTAAAGATGTGCCGATTAATTTAATCTATGTGGCCGATTTTACCCGAATGGCCGATAGGCCCGACGATGTTAAGCACTGGTATTCTGCTGCCGATGCGGCATTTATTGCTCAAAATGTATACCTGTTTAGCGCATCGGAGGGATTAGCAACCGTTGTTCGTGGTGCTGTTGATAAACTCGAGCTTAAAAAGGTCCTGAAATTACCCGAACATAAGCACGTTGTGCTTTGTCAGTCGGTTGGCTATCCAGCGGAGTAAGTAATTTACACTTTAAAGTAACCGGTAAGGGTGTTAAATCCATCGGCCTGATCGGATAGTATTTCACCTGCAGCGCTTAGTTCCTCGGCCGAGGCAGCATTCTTTTGGCTTACATGGTTAAGTTCCTGTAGCGATACATTTACTTGCCCCATATTGGCTTGCTGCTCTTTGGTTAACGAAAGCACTTCACCAACAAGTGATGCGGTTTGCTTAACCTGTGGAATTAGTTTTTGTAGCAAGTCATTGGCCAGCGATGTGACTTTATGCGTATTGTCTGATATTTTGCTAATCTCATCGGCCGCTGCTCTGCTTTTCTCGGCCAGGTTTCTAACTTCTGTGGCAACTACTGAAAAACCTTTGCCATAATCACCTGCTCTGGCTGCTTCCACTGCTGCATTAAGTGCAAGTATGTTTGTTTGTACAGCAATGTCGGAGATGATGCGTATTTTATGAGTAATCTGCTCTACTTCGTTGGC
>CAZTFJ010000217.1:0-5463 GCA_964612255.1 uncultured Rikenellaceae bacterium
TGGCGAAGAGTTTAAAAAGATAACCTACGGACAGCTTGGCTACTACGAGAGCATTGACCAAACCGAAGCAGCTAAGTACTTACAAAGCCTACCTTATGTTGATGCTAGCCGCATAGGTATTTGGGGTTGGAGCTACGGAGGATACATGTCGTCGCTATGTCTTTTTAAAGCACCCGAGGTTTTCAGCATGGCCATTGCTGTGGCTCCCGTTACCAACTGGCGATACTACGATACCATTTACACCGAACGGTATATGGGACTTCCACAAGACAACCCAAATGGTTACGACGACAACTCGCCCATAAACCATGTAGATGGTTTGCAGGGGAAACTATTGCTGGTACACGGAACGGGCGACGATAATGTGCACGTACAAAACAGCATTGAGCTAACCGAGCGCCTTGTACAGGCAAATAAGCAATTCGATATGATGATGTACCCCGATAAGAATCACGGCATTTACGGTGGTAACACAAGAGTTCATTTGTACACCTTATTGACCAACTACGTTAAAAATAATCTCTAGTTCAAAACACGTATAAAAGAAAAAAGGGTTGTGTTGAACAACCCTTTTTTATAATATTTAGCTGTTACCGATATATCCGCTGCTTGTTAAGTTCCCTTTGATAAATTCTAGCATTCCTGTTGTGCTCTGTGAGCGTTTTGGCAAATACGTGATATCCAGAAAAATCGGGGTTTGCCGAAAAGTAGTAGTAGCCATGCTTCTCGTAATTTAGTACCGCATCAACAGATTTTATGCTAGGCGCATTGATGGGGCCAGGAGGTAGCCCACGATGCTTATACGTGTTGTAAGGCGAATCGACTGTAAGATGCTGTTTAAGCACACGCCTAATGGTAAAATCATCTAATGCAAATTTAACTGTAGGACAAGCTTGCAGCGGCGTTCCACGCTTAAGCCTGTTTATGAATACGCCCGCAATTTTTGGCCGCTCATCAACCTTAATGGTTTCCTCCTCAACAATAGATGCAATTGTTACCACACCAATCCTACCAATACCCAGCTCAGTGGCCTTTTTGTCGCGCTCGGCAGTCCAAAAAATTTCGTACTCACGCTTCATCCTATCAAAAAAACCTTTGGCGCTGGTGTTCCAAAAAAACTCGTATGTATTGGGTACAAACATGGCGATAAAGGTTTCGGGAGTAAAACCATACTCGCTAGTAATCTCTTCCGACTGGAACGCTTGCACAATTTGAGCCGAATCGGCCTCGATTTGCCTACAAATTTTTTGGGCTAGCTGCTCGGGCTTACGAAATCCTGTAAATGTAACCATAACCGGGGTTTGCAAACCAGCACGAAGCATACTCACCACCTCACGATTGGTCATTCCACTTTTCAGCTTATACCTACCTGCCTTAATACTGTGCGGATACCCCATACGAGAACACGCCCACTTAAAGCTTTCAATATCTACAACACTTCCCGTTTCTGCGATTACCTCAACAACATCGGTATAGGTTGAACCTGAGGGGATTTTCACATAAACATACTCCTTGTTACCCGTATCAATATTTGCAGTAAGTAGTCGCCCATAAATCTTATAAGCATAAAAGCCACCGCCAACCACAACCACTAGGGCAAACATCAACAGGTATTTTAAAATCTTTCTGGTTTTACTTTTCCTCATAATCAAAATTAAAAATGGGGTACAAATATAAAAAACCCACAGCAAAAATGCCGTGGGTTAATGTTAACAATTGCAAAACCAATATGTTTAGCGCAGTTCTTGCAAGGCTTTGTCAATCCTGTCAAGCGCTTCCATAAGTTCCTCCTCCGAGGCGGCGTAAGAGAAACGGATATAATTAGCAGAACCAAAAGCCGTTCCTGGAACTGTGGCTACGTGAGCATGATTTAAAAGATACATACACAATTCTGGTGTAGTATTAATTATCTCCTCGCCAAAACGCTTACCCAGCAGTTCCGACACTTCTGCAAAAATGTAGAAAGCACCGTCGGGCACGTTGGTTTTTATCCCTGCAATTTTACTCAGCCTATTAAGCACCTTATCGCGACGCTGCTTAAATGCTTCGCACATCATTTTTGGGTACTTACCATCAGAAGCAATGGCTGCTGTTGCAGCCATTTGGGCTATTGAGCAAGTGCCCGATGTCATCTGACCCTGTAGTTTCTGGCAAGCCTTTACAATCCATTTGGGAGCAGCGCAGTAGCCAATTCGCCAGCCGGTCATAGCGTAACCCTTCGATACGCCATTCACAACAACTACCCTATCGAAAATTTCGGGAAATTGAGCAATGCTCTCGTGCTTGCCCACATAGTTTATATGCTCGTAAATCTCATCGGAAAGCACCAATATATCTGGATGCTTCATAAGCACCTCAACCAGCCCTGCCAATTCGCTACGCGAATAGATGCTTCCGGTAGGATTTGAGGGAGAACACAGCATAAGTATACGGGTGCGAGGAGTTATGGCCTCCTCGAGCTGTTGTGGTGTAATTTTAAAATTACTTTCGAGCGATGTGGGTATAACCACGCTTTTGCCCTCGGCCAGCTTCACCAACTCAACATAGCTCACCCAGTATGGTGCAGGAACAATAACCTCGTCGCCTGCATTAAGGGTAGCCATAAGCACATTGGCAAGAGTATGCTTGGCACCACCCGACACAATAATTTGGTCGGTTCCATATTCCAAACCATTTTCGCGCTTCAACTTATCGGATATTGCCTGTAGCAAATCGGGATAACCAGGAACGGGAGAATAATGGGTTATGTTATTGTCGATGGCCTCTTTGGCGGCATCTTTAACAAAATCGGGGGTGTTAAAATCGGGCTCGCCAACACTTAGGTTAATTACGTTAAACCCTTGCGCCTTTAGTTCCCTGCTTTTTTGCGACATAGCTAAAGTTTCAGAAACTGCTAGCTGCGCAACTCTATTCGAAACATTTTCCATAGCTGCGGAGATATTAATTTTATGTACACCTTGGTTAAAAGTTTTTCGCTAATTTTAAGCCCTTAAAGGTAGAATTAAATTATTCTGAATACAACGTGTTCCCCAACATAATTGATTATGGTACTAGACTTACTAAAAATTGTTTTGCCCTCGCTACTTGTGTTTCTGGCCGGATACTTAGCCATAGAACGCCTCCTGCGTGAGGAAACAAACCGCCGACGCGCTGAGCTTAACGCGAACAGTAAAAAGATAACAACCCCTATTCGGCTTCAGGCATACGAGCGAATTGTGCTCTTCCTGGAAAGGATTTCACCCGAATCGCTTTTGGTAAGAGTAAATCAGCCAAATATATCCTCACAAAAGTTTCAGGGGATTTTGCTTAGCACCATCCGAACCGAGTGGGAGCACAATCTTTCGCAACAGCTATACCTAAGCGCCAAGTCTTGGGGATTGATAAAAAATGCCAAGGATGGCGTAATTAAGCTCATTAATAAGAGCGCCGATAAGGTTGATGCCAAAGCGCCATCGTTACTGCTTAGTAAAGAAATTCTTGACGCCCTAGTTGAAATGGAGTTTCACCCAACCGCTAGAGCTATAGATCATCTAAAGAAAGAGGTAAACGAGTTTTTGTAATGCATAAAAAAGAAATAGGGGCGAAAATTCGCCCCTATTTCTTTTTGCTAGAGATAATGTATGGTTTTATGAGATCAACACTACGCTTCACAAATTTGCTTAGCTCTTCGCCAAATCAACAAGCTGCTTAACTAGCTTATTGTCCTTACCAAACTGTTTCATCACTTCCGCTTTCGATGAGTTAACCTCTTCAATCTTCTTGTTCAGGTCATCCATTTCGTCTTTCTCTGCTTGAGGTATCTCCTCATCCTTTTTCTTCTCGGTGGCCTTCTTAAGCTCGTCGAGCTTGCTGGTGAGGGGTTCAAGTTGAGATTTAAACTCTACAATTTTATCGCTAAGCGACTTATCTTTTTGCTCAATAACCGACTTTACCAGCGGATGCGAAACGTTAACAACAAGGTTAACGGTTTCGGGCATATCGCCATAAAAACCAGCCGTACCGCTCATGGCAGCCATATCTTTCATTCGGCGGATAAACTCGCTGCGTGTAATTACAACAGGAGCAGCCGTTTCGCCCATATCCTCGAACTGCACCCAGTACTGCGAACCGTTGGTTGCCCCTTCGAACACGCTGCGAAGTTCAGTTTGCGCATCGTAGGGTAAATCTAACTCCTTTTTATCTTCTTTTACAATTAGTTTATCAATAACATCGCTATCAACACGTACAAAGCGAGAGTCTTTAAGCTTCGACTCAAGGCTGTTGATAAGGTGTGGATCGAGTTGGCCATCCATTACCAGCACATCGTACCCGTGGTTTTTTGCCTGATCGATATATGAGTACTGCTCTTCAGCATCGGTTGTGTATAAATAGATAAGCGTTTTGTTCTTATCGGTTTGGTTCTCCTTAATAAGCTTCTCGTACTCCTCGAAGGTAAAATATTTACCATCGGTATTTTTCAACAGGGCAAACTTCTCTGCACGCTCGTAAAACTTGTCATCGGTAATCATACCAAAAGTGATGAATAGCTTAAGGTCGTCCCATTTTTTCTCAAATTGCTCCCTGTTCTCCTTAAATATCTCATTTAGCCTATCGGCTACTTTTTTTGTGATGTGCGACGAGATTTTCTTCACATTCGAGTCGCTCTGCAAGTAGCTGCGCGATACGTTTAGAGGGATATCGGGCGAGTCGATTACACCGTGCAACAGTGTAAGAAATTCGGGCACTATTCCCTCAACCGAGTCGGTAACGTAAACCTGATTGCAGTATAGCTGTATCTTGTTCTTCTGGATATCGAAATTCGATTTAATCTTTGGGAAGTATAAAATTCCCGTAAGATTAAAGGGATAGTCTACATTAAGGTGAATATTAAAAAGTGGATCTTGAGCAGCGGGGTATAAATCTTTATAGAACTTGTCGTAATCCTCTTCTTTTAGGTCGGCAGGCATACGAGTCCACATCGGGTTGGTTTCGTTCACAATTTTATCCTTGCCTGTATCTACCTCTTTACCATCTTTCCACTCCTTTTCGGTTCCAAAGGCAATTGGAATTGGTAAGAAACGACAGTACTTTTTCAGCATCTCATCAATTCTGTGCTCATCGAGAAATTCTTCACTATCCTTATTGATATGAAGAACTATATCGGTTCCGCGGGTATCGCGTTTAGCATCCTCTATTGAAAACTCTGGAGAACCATCACAGCTCCATTTAACTGCCTTAGCATCGTCCTTGTGCGAGCGGGTAATAATATCAGCCGAATCGCTAACCATAAACGACGAGTAAAAGCCTAGCCCAAAGTCACCAATAATGGCTTCGGTTTTATCCTTATACTTTGCCAAAAAATCTTCGGCACCCGAAAAGGCAATCTGGTTGATGTACTTGTCTATCTCCTCCTCGGTCATTCCCACACCCTTATCGCTAATGGTAATGGTTTTCTTTTTCTTATCGAGCGCAACACGAATGGTT
>CAZTFJ010000218.1:0-5442 GCA_964612255.1 uncultured Rikenellaceae bacterium
ACCAGAACATGTTCACTGTTTGTTTGGACTAAATGCAGACATGCCTCTATCAAAAGCGTTGAACCTAATCAAAGGTGAATCAGCATTTTGGATGAACAAAGAAAAATTGAGTATCTACAAATTTGAATGGGCCGACGATTATTTTGCAGCTTCGGTAAGCGAATCGCAACTGGAAAAGGTTAGACAATATATCATAACCCAAGATGAACATCACCGAGAAATTGGGTTTGCTGAGGAATACAGTAAATTACTTATTAGCTATGGTTACAATATTCAGGGCTAAAGCCCAAACTCAAAGAATTGTCATTATCCCCGCCCTAAAGGACGGGGTTAACAGAAAACCGCAGCAAATGAATGTTTATTACATTTCACATAACACGCAAATCGAATAAATACAAGAACAGAAAAAACCTTACCCAGTAGAACTTAAAACAACACAACAACAAGATAATCTCCCTTCCCTTGAGAACGGAGAGCGACACAACGTGAATACCATTGGTAATACTATCCTCTAAAATGGGATCGAATCAACTAAAAACAATTAATAACCCCGTCCTTCAGGGCGGGGGCAGAGTAACCACAACACAAAGGGCTTTAGCCCTGACAACCTCGCCCAAGACCCTAACAAACATCAACTTAATCTATCGCACTAATTCACATTACATAAACCTATTTTATTTCCATAGATTTACTTAACTTTAAGGCTAACTAGCTGTTGATAAAAGAAACAAAAAAACTCATTGGCCTATGCTCCTCGATTACCATATGCACACCTACCTGTCGGATGGTCGCGATACGCACGAGCAAATGATAGCTTCAGCCGCTTTTCGTGGCATTCATGAAATAGGGTTCTCCGATCATATCAGCATTAAACCCGTGGGCTGGGCGTTGCCCATTGAGCGAATTGACGAGATGATTGCCCGGGTTAAGGATGTGCAAACTGGCGAGACTCATGGAGTAACCGTGAAATTCGGTGTTGAAATGGATTATTTTTTTGGAATGGAAAGGCAAATACACGACATACTTTCTAAATTACCAATTGACTACGTAATTGGTTCCGTCCATTTTATCGATGGCTGGAATTTCGATACTGATATTGAGGAGTACGATACCATAGACATTAACCGCTTTTACCGACAATACTTTAAGGCGGTGCAGCAATCGGCCAAATCGAAACTATTTGATATTATTGGTCATTGCGATCTGGCCAAGAAATTTGCCTACTACCCCACCTTTCCGCTTGATGTGCTTTACGACGAAGCCGCCCAAACCTTTAAAAAGGCCGATGTGGTGGTGGAGATAAACACCAGCGGCCGCATTAAGCCCTGTGAAGAGTTTTACCCCTCGGCGCAATTCCTTGAGCGACTAGCACACTACAAAGTTCCCATAACCCTTGGCTCCGACGCCCACGTAGAGCAGAATGTTGGCCAATTCTTTGATGATGCCATTGCCGAACTCAAGGCTCTTGGATATAAGGAGATAGCCCGCTTTACAAAACGCAAACGCGAGATGGTGAGGATATAAACAAAAAACCTAATGTTTAAAAGTTCATTAAGGGCAATACACTGTATTATTCTCATAAATCTATTTAACAATTGTTAATGCGCTAATCCAAAATAAGCCTTAAGATTTGGTAGCAATCATCTTAAAATCAAAGTAAGGATGAGAAACCTAGAGAATAAAAGAGCACTGGTAACCGGAGGGGCAGCCGGGATAGTAAAAATAATGTCGCGCTTGCTGCTCGAAAATAAATCGAAGGTAATAATTTGGGATATCAGTCAGCAGAAAATTGATGAGGCCATAAACGAACTCTCTTCGCTGGGGACTGTTGTTGGCTATAGGGTTGATGTGTCGGATAGGACACAGGTTGAAAATGCAGCACAAATGGTAAAAACTGAGGTAGGCACAGTGGATGTGCTAATAAACAATGCAGGCATTGTTGTGGGCAAGTATTTCCATGAGCACTCCACCAGCGATATTTTAAAATCTATGGAGATAAACGCCATTGCCCCTATGCACATTACAAACCTTTTTCTCCCCGATATGATGGCTCAAAACCAAGGGCATATCTGCAACATAGCATCATCGGCAGGTATTGTTGCCAACCCTAAAATGTCGGTTTATGCCGCCAGCAAGTGGTCGGTTGTGGGTTGGTCCGATAGCCTAAGGCTTGAGATGAAAAAGTTGAAAAAAAACGTTGGGGTAACCACCATTCTGCCCTACTACATCAATACGGGAATGTTCGATGGGGTAAAATCGCTAATTCCAATTCTTAAACCCGAACCTGCTGCCCGAGCCATAATTACAGCAATTCGCAGAAATAAAAAACTAATAACCCTACCCCGATACATTTATAGGCTAACACGGTTAGCTCAGGGGCTTTTCTCCGTTGGGGGATTCGATTTTATTGCAGGGAAACTCCTGAGAATATATAAAACAATGGATCACTTTACCGGACACCAAAAGTAGAATGCCATGAAAGAAACATCGGAAGAGACAATTGTAAAGACGCTTGAGAACCAGAAAGCGTTTTTTGCCACACATCAAACAAAAAGTACAGCATTTAGGCTAACCCAGCTGCGTAAACTTAAGCAGGCTGTGCAGCAATATCAACAAAAAATTGAGCAGGCGCTGTGGACCGATTTGCACAAATCGCCAGAAGAGGCCTACCTTACCGAAACAAGCATTGTTATTGGTGAGATTGATAACCACATAAAACATCTAAAGAAATGGGCTAAACCCAAAAAAGTATCCACACCATTGCACGTACTACCCTCGCGTAGCCAAATTATTTACGAACCGCTGGGCGTTGCCCTTGTAGTAGCACCATGGAACTACCCATTTCACCTGCTTATCAACTCGGCTATCGGGGCCATTTCGGCAGGATGCTGTGCTATGCTAAAACCATCACCCGATGCACCCACTGTGGCCGCCGTAGTAGAGGAGATGATCACCGAACATTTCGACCCAAATTATATTTCTGTGATACAAGGTAGACGCGAAACCAACAAGATACTTTTTGCTCAACGGTTCGATATAATATTTTTTACCGGCAGTCCATCGGTTGGGAAAGTTGTGATGAGGGCTGCTGCCGAACATCTAACACCCGTGGTGCTGGAGCTAGGCGGTAAAAGCCCCTGCATTGTTGATGCCGATGCTAATATCGACATTGCTGCCCGTCGAATTGCCTGGGGCAAACTAATAAATGCCGGGCAAACCTGTATCGCTCCCGATTATCTGTTTGCCCACAGCTCAATTAAGGACGAGTTGTTGACCAAAATTGCTAAAAGCATAGGCCAGATGTATGGCAACAACATCAAAGAAAGCCGTTTTTACCCTCGCATTGTGAACCAGAAGGCTATGCATAGACTTATTGGGCTAATGGAGCAAGGCACCATTCACACTGGTGGCGAAGTAGACATGGAGCAGAAATACATTGCCCCAACCATAATAGATAACGTAAAGCCAGACTTCATGGTGATGCAAGAGGAAATTTTTGGCCCCATTCTGCCCGTAATGACCTTTGAGAAGATTGAAGAGGTAGCCAACTACGTAAATCGCAACGAGAAACCCTTAGCGTTTTACTACTTTGGCAAAAACAAGAAAGCAAAAGAAATGCTGTACAGAACCACTTCGGGTGGAGCCTGCATTAACGATACGCTTATGCACATAACAAACCATAAGCTTCCATTTGGTGGTGTAGGCAACAGCGGGCTGGGTAAGTACCACGGACACGAAAGCTTTTTAGCCTTTAGCAATCAGCGAGCGGTTGTAACAACCCCTACCTGGATAGATTTACCGCTAAAATATGTACCATTTAAGCAC
Organism: uncultured Rikenellaceae bacterium; assembly: GCA_964612255.1. GTDB lineage: Bacteria > Bacteroidota > Bacteroidia > Bacteroidales > Tenuifilaceae > Perlabentimonas. The sequence continues at coordinate 3,826 of CAZTFJ010000218.1, forward strand.
TTTGGGTTGATAAAGAAAATCCTATAGCACTGAGCTGTACGAATAGTATACCAAAAGACAGCCGTTGATACGCAATGGCTGTCTTTTTATCTTGCAGATGTAATAAATGCTTGAAAAACTAACCCTCACATCTCAATGTGTTCATACAAAATTTGCACTTCGGTTATTTTGACAAGTATTAAACGGCTGACGAACCATCCATAAGCGATTCTTTTACCGCTTTTCGGTAGCTACGCCCAATGTTTAATTGCACATCATTTACTACAACCTCATCGGACGAGATGCTCGTAATTTTTTCTTTATTAATAATGAATGAGCGGTGTATTCTGATAAAAATCTCGGGTAGCCTCTCAGCCAAACTGCTAATCTTCTCCTTACTAACAACTTGTTCTCTCACAGTATTCACCCGTATGTAATCCGATAAACTTTCGATGTAAACAATATCATCGTATGGTATTTTTGACAGCTTTCTGTTGGAAGTAATTTCGAGAAACGATTTTTTCATTTTCTCCTTTTCGGCTAAAAGTTGTTGAATAACCTGCCTGTTCTCTATTATCTGATGCATCATTAAAATAAAAGAGCCGATAAATACCAATAAATACAATATTACAGCCAACATAACTATTTGAGTGGCATTGGGATTTAAGTTTTGATAGCTAAGATTTACCAGATAAACATACGAAACAACCAATACAAGCATTTCGAGATATAATGATACAACTGCCATACAAAATGTATAAAATGCAAATCTCGCATATCGTTTAGCTAGGTAAAATTTAGGTACAAGCACATAGTTAAAAAAGTATGATGTCCCTAAAACAATGGGAAGAAGCATACAAACAAAGAAAAATGCCGCAGTATTGTTCCCCCAGGAAAACCCAAATACTCCGGTTAGGATTAGTATAACAAATATCCAATAGGCTATATGGTAATATGGGTTTTTCGATTTCTTATTCATTATTTTAATGTTTATTGGGCTAATTTCGGCAAAAATATGAAACTTACAAGCTAGCGTCGATAAACAACCTGTTTAGAGTTGGATTCGACCTTGATGATACGCTTTATCTCATTTAATTTGGCAGCAGTATTAACTTTAAAAAAATCACTATGAAAAGCTTATTTTATCAAGGAGGCCCTCAATTTATGAGTGTTCTAACAATTTTACTAGTTATAGCCACTGCCTGGATAGTGTATCATTTTATTGTTGCTTACAGCACAAAACAGGCCAACAAGGAAAATCATTTACGAAAGCTTGGATATGGCATAATGATAGGCTTATTTGCTTTGATAACTGGACTTTTAGGACAAATGGTTGGCCTATATGCAATGTTTGATGCAATTGAGCAAATAGCGCAAAAAGGCGAAGAAATAATTCCTTCACTGGTATTTGGAGGTATAAGAGTTACAATGATTGTAACCTTTTACGGGTTGCTTATTTATTTATTCTCGTTAGTGTTATGGTTTGTGGCAACTATGCTTATTGAGAAAAAACACAGCAAGCAAATAGGCAACTAAATCTCTTTATCAGCAACACATCTTAATTAACCTGGGTCATTGCCGTGTGAAGCTATTTGCATTTGTAAAGCGCTAATCGTTATACCTGCTGTTATGTTTAAC
>CAZTFJ010000219.1:0-5441 GCA_964612255.1 uncultured Rikenellaceae bacterium
AAGTAGATAAGCCTAAGCAACGCGAGCAATCTAATGAAAACCCTGTATCGGGAAGCATAAACCGTGAGGGCTAAAACAAGAAGAAGAGCTATTACGAGGACAAGTAATATAAGCCAAGATACGAGAAACCAAGAACGGATAAGTACTCTAAACCAGAAAATGAGCGTTTTGACAAACCAAAACCTAAACGTTTTGAGAAGCCTGTAATTGAAAAGAAAGGGAAAGCAACAAAGCAGTTTACTACTCCCCCTGAAATTGAAAACGAGCTAAAAACTGATAAGGATGGGCTAATACGCTTAAACAAGTATATAGCCAACTCTGGCCTATGTAGCCGGAGGGAGGCCGACGAGTTTATTGCTCAGGGAAAAATTACTGTGAATGCGTTAGAGGTTAGGGAGTTGGGAACTAAAGTTAAACTTACCGATGAGGTTCGGTTTCGTGACAAGCAGCTCGATCCCGAAAAAAAAGTTTACATCCTACTAAATAAGCCAAAAGATTACGTTACAACTGTTGAGGATCCTAATGCAACACGCACGGTAATGGATTTAATTGAGGGTGCGTGTGAGCAAAGAGTATATCCTGTTGGTAGGCTCGACCGCAACAGCACCGGCCTTTTGCTTATTACCAACGATGGTGAGCTAACCAAGCAGCTAACCCACCCTAGCTTCATGAAGCGTAAAATTTACGAGGTTGGTCTCGATAAGAATGTTGCTGCTCAGGATATGGAAGCAATTCTTAAAGGCTTAGATATTGATGGCGAAATTGTTGCTGCCGATGCCATAGAGTATGCCGACCCTCATGACAAATCGGTTATTGGTATCGAGATACATTCTGGTCAGAATCGTATTGTCCGCCGTATGTTCGAGAAATTGAACTACAGGGTAGTAAAACTCGATAGGGTTTACTTTGCTGGCCTAACCAAGAAAAACTTGCAACGTGGCAAGTGGCGTTACCTTTCGGCAAAAGAGGTAAACATGCTAAAAATGAATAGGTACAAATAGTAAAACCACATACAATTTTTTTATGAGGGCGGAATCGCAGCTGGCGTTTCCGCCTTTTTTTATAGTTTTGCTTTACTATTCCACATTATCAAAGTTTTGCTTGTGAAAAGATTATTGTTTGTGTTTTATTTGCTATTCTTGGCATTCCCCTTGTTTTCCCAGTACTCCATTAAAGGCAAAGTGGTTGACAGCGAAACTGGCGAGCCCTTGCCCTTTGTGAATATTGTTTTTAACAACCAAGGCCATGGCGTTACTACAAGTTTGGATGGATTTTTTGAGATTTCCTCGCCCAATAAAATAAATGTTTTAAAAACTAGCTACGTTGGTTATATGCCTAAGCAAGTTGAAGTTTTGCCAAGGCATTTTTCTAAATTGATGCTTATAGCTCTTACACCCACATCGTACAATCTTGATGAGGTTATTGTTTACCCTGGAATAAATCCGGCTCACCCAATTATCGAGAAGGTCTACGAGAATAGGCAACGCAACAACCCCGAGCGGTTGGCGGAGTTTAAATACAATAGCTACAACAAGATGTATTTTACTGCCGAGCGCGATACAATTGTTATAAATTCTAACGGAGAAGAGTTAAATCAGCCCAAAATTGTTGCCGATACAGCAGAGTTCAAAGTTGACAAGATGCTAAAAAAGCACCATTTGCTAATGATGGAGTCGGTAACTGAGCGAATTTATATGCACCCCAACCGCAGCCATGAAGCTGTTTTAGCATCAAGGGTTTCGGGTTTTAATGACCCGCTTTTAGCTTTCTTGGCCACCCAGTATCAGTCGTTCTCGTTTTACCCAGAGCTACTTAATGTTGGTGGAAAATACCACCTAAATCCCATAAGCAAAAATAGTACAAAGCGTTACCTGTTTATTCTTGAGGATACAATTTTCTCGTCCTCTGCCGATACTGTGTTTGTGATATCGTTTAGACCCTTACGTAATACCAATTTTGCAGGCTTGCAAGGTGTTATGAATATCAACTCCAATGGCTATGCCATCCAAAGCGTAATTGCCCAGACCGTTGAGCCACCCTCGCCTGCTTTTAATATTAAGATACAGCAGCGCTACCAGCTGGTTGATAGCGTTCAGTGGTTTCCGGTAGAACTCAACACAACGTTGTATATTAAAAATGGCGAAATGCAAGTTGCCGATTCTGTTAGCAAAAGAAAGATTAGCTATATGGTAGTGGGCAGGGGGAGTACTTATATCAAGAATATTAACCTAACGCCCGAGCTAAAAGCGCGAAATTTTAGCCATATCGAGGTTAGTTTCGATCCTTCGGCAATGGTGCGCCCCGATGATTTTTGGCGAGGTTACAGGATTGAGCCTCTAACCGAACAGGAGCAGCGTACTTACCAATTTGTTGATAGCTTAAGCCGCGAGGTTAACCTGAATAGAATGATGAGCCTGATAGACGCTATGGTGTTGGGCAAAATTCCAGCAGGCATTTTTAATGTTGATATTAATAAGTTGTTAGACTATAATCGATTCGAAGGGTATAGGGCAGGTTTGGGACTTGAAACAAATCAACGTGTTTTGCGCTGGGCTACTCTTGGGGGGCATTATGGTTATGGCTTCCACGACAAGCAGCATAAGTACGGAGGGTTTTTACGGCTGGCAATCAGTCCGCTTCACCAGCTAGAGTTAGAAGGGCGATACGAGAACGATGTGCGGGAACCCGGTGAGGTGGTATTTGAACGTCAGTCGGGTATGCTAAATGCCGATTTATTTCGCACATTTATGATTGATAAGATGGATTATACCGAGAGGTTTTCCATGTCCTTGCGTTTTCGTTTGTTGAAACGGTTTAAGTTAGGCTTTTCTGCTACACAAACCAATTTCACGGTTGCATCGGGTTATGGTTTCGAGCATTCGTCGCTTTCATCCCCTTTATCTTACCAAACCAATGAGATGGGTGTGCATTTTAAGTACGCAAAGCGCGAACCCCACATACAAACCCTTAGGGGTTTTTTGCCTTTAGGTTTTGAGTACCCTGTAGCTTGGGTAAACTATTACAGAGGGGTGAAATACGATGGGAAAGGTTTTGAGTACAACCGCTTTGAGGCGCGATTAGACCATAGAGTAAATTTTAGGGTTTTAGGTAAAACTAGCATTACGCTAACCGCAGGTTTAATTGAGGGCGATATTCCAACTTCTTTGTTATATTTCACCCCAGGTAGCATGGATAGGTTACCTTTTGATGCAACCAATTCGTTTGGTACCATTAAGCCATTCGAATTTGTATCGGATAGGTATGCGTATGCTTACCTGAGGCATAATTTTGGCCAGGTTTTTGGCAAATTCAAATTTCAGCAGTTTAAGCCCGAACTAACATTAGTTCAGAATGTTGGCTTTGGTAGTTATACTCATAGCTCAACGCATAATTTTGGGGATCTAGTACCGCTAGATATGAGCAAAGTATTTTTTGAGAGTGGTATATTGGTAAATGGTATTTTAGCCAACTCGTTCTACTCGTTAGGTGTTGGGGTTTACTACCGTTGGGGGCATTATGCGCATCCTCAATTTGAAGATAACTTTGCGCTAAAACTCACAATGGCAACCAATTTTTAGGCTTCTATTTCTGAGCCTTACTGAGTTCTTTCTCGGCAGCTTTCAGCTTTTTTTCGGCTTCCTTTTTTTTCTTTTTCGCTTTTTTTAGATATCCTTTACCCTTGTCAATCAATCGTTGACCCGAGTCGTACTCCCTGAGCTTAGCTTTGAATCGAGTATTCCAGTCGCGCTCCATATCGCGATACTTCGAATCTATCTCCCTTATTTGAGTTTTGGCTGCCCTGGCCTCATCCCTATCTTTAGATCGGAGTTGTCGCTCAAGCGGTTTCTTTTCGTTGAATCGGTCGCGCTCAATATCTTTCTTCTCGTCGGCTAGTTGCTTCAGTATCTCTTCTGCTTTTTCCATTATCTTTTCCCCTTCGGCAATTAGGCTATCAGCAGAAAAAATAAGAGAATCAGTAGAGGCTACTCTTTCCTTAGCCGATTCTACTTTACCCTGTAAACGTGCAATTTTAGGATCATCCGATTGTGCTTTGGCTAAAACAGAGAAGCAAAGCAGAGTGCTGCAAATGAGTAAAACTTTTTTCATAGCGTTATGGCTTATCTCGTTTTTTGTATTGTAGTATTGCAAACACAAAGTTATAAATATGGGCAAGAGTATCTAAATTTTTCATCACATTTTCATCTCCCAAACACTTGTAGTTTCGAGAGCTAAATGTAGGGTTGTTCGCAAAAAAAAATGCGCCCTTTGGGCGCATTCTGTATTTAGTGTTTTTTGGGCGATAAGTATTCTACTTTCTAACAAACACAAAGTCACCACCTTCGTCACCAGTTCCTTTAATGTCGCCATACTGAGGAACAGTAGGGCTCGAATTCATTACCGTAGTTTTAAAACTGCTGAAAAGTTCTTCTGCCGAAAGGTAATCCAAGGTGTTTTCTTGTAGCCTTTGAACCAAATGCTTAATAAATACGCTTTCGTCGGGAACTTCTGTAAGGGCGCCGCTGGTCATAGCTTTTCTACTTTTACGCCGAATATATTGCAGTAACGGTGCCAGAAACCTTCTCGATATTAGCTGGCGACAATAACGATTTGTATCAAAAGCAAAATGCTGCACTAAAAGCATCAATGGAATTAGCTAACAGTATGTCTAACATTATTGAAGAGTTAAATCAGGCATTACTCCCCCTTCTACTCGCTAATACTTGTGATTCGGTTAAATCTTTTATAATTGAACAGGTAGATAGCAATTTCTTGCACTTAGATATTGGAAGAATATTTGAAGATATGGTAAGTTATTGTTCTGTGAATAGTTTAGATCTTCCTATTGAGCTTGAACACTTAAAGTCTGTAATGAAAACTGAAAAGAATGAACAACAAAATAGAGAACAAGCTATCGCCCATATATCCGAATTACTCAAGAAGATTGAAGCAGTGTTAGAGAATGACGACCCGGATGAAGATATTGTAGAAAACATTCTAACACTAGGTTTGCTGCAAGTGTTAAAAAACGATAATAGTCAGTTTTCAGCCGAAGATTTTTTAAGATCAAGCGATGAATCTGTCTATACCTTTTTTTTGAAGTCAAAAGCATTCCTAAAAACAAGGATGACGGAGGCTAAAGAGCAATTAAAAACCAACCCGCTAAACGGTATAAAAACATTAGTTGATTTAGGGCAAAGTTTGAATGTTGATGCTTCTATTCCTTTCATTAAGAACTATGTGAAAAATATTACCATTGTTAAGCAGTTAAAAGAGAACTATGTAGAACAGTTAGACCTTATACAACAGTTTCAAAAACAATTGGTTGTAAATTCATTAAACGACCCGTTAAAAATTAAAATTTTTCACTTCTTACTTGATTTGAAAACAATTAAGCTTTTAATAAAAAAGGATTTTGGGTTTTTTTATGAAAAATATTGATT
>CAZTFJ010000220.1:0-5438 GCA_964612255.1 uncultured Rikenellaceae bacterium
TAATAAGATCCTCGGGTTTAAACTGAAACCTATCAACGCGCTCAATGGAGAAGCAGTCGCCCTTCTTCTCAACTTCAAAACCTAAATCCTGAAGCAGCACAAAATAACGTTCAATGGTTCGTTCCGACACATCGAAATCATGGGCTAACGCGACTTTAGTAACGCCAAAAGGGGCTCGCAAACGCGAGATCAAGCTAAAGACCCTATAAATTTTTCTATGATCTACCATTTCCTAGCAATATAATTGTGCAATAAACTTACAAAAAAATACCATTGAATCAAATATTTACTAACTTGAATTGTTGGCACGAATTATCAGCAAAATGGCATTCTATGCGTTGTTTCTATTTATAAACACAACTACCCTTACCTGCTCTTCTGGATTGCACTGGGGATACACCCCCTGTACTACAGCAGTAAATACATTGTAACCAGCATTTAGCATCTTACTAACTTCTCGGTTACTCGATCTGGGGATATACCCAAGCATATAATTGCCATGGTATATGGCCACTGCGTTTTTGTCGAATTTGTTGGAGGGTTCGGCAACCAGCTTAACCTCAGTTCCAATTGAAAGCTGATTGAATGCAAAGGCTCCATCGTAAAAAGTGAAGCCAGCTATACAAAAATTGGCAAAATGTTCTCTAACTCTTTCCATAACTTTTTTATTAGCAAAGCTATGACACACTTCCGACAACTTGTGTCGGAGAATTTAAAAAGTTTAGGAAATGGTTTTTGTTATAATTGAAAGTGCAGATGCTGGTGGGTAAAACTAATAATATCACTACCCAATAGCCTCCCTAACCACCTTTACTCTACGCGAGTATATGCCCACAGCAACAAGGCAAACCATACTCGAAATTAAAAGGGTGGTTTGTACCCCAATTGAGTTTGATACTGTGCCCAGCAACAGGCTTCCCAGAGGGGTAATTCCCAGAAAAGACATTCCGTAAAGCGCCATCACTCGGCCTCTTTTGGTATCGTCAACAATGGTTTGTATAAGCGTGTTGGTTGATGCGTACTGAACAATCATTCCAAAACCGGTAAAGTAAAGCAGTACAAGCGAAAATGCTGTACTTGCCGATAACGAAAGGCTAGCCAACCCCATGGCAAAAACTATGGCGGTGCCAACAATTAGCTTGGGCAATTTGGTAACGGTTTTTTGCGAGGCCAAATAAATAGCTCCGGTAAGAGCACCCGCACCTAAAGCACCAGTTAAAAAGCCCAGCAGCTGCGAGTCGCCTCCCAAAATATCCTTAGCAAAAACGGGCATAAACACCTGAAAAGGCAACCCAAAAAAACCGGTTGTTACCACAAGCAGCAAAAGGTACCTAATGGGTTTAAATGTAAAAGCATACTTAGCACCCTCAACCAAATCGGCTGTTACAGAGCTCCTTTTAGCAGATAGCTCGTTGGGTTTAATATTCATGGCTAACAACGAAAATACAACCCCCAAAAAGCTAACGCCATTAATTATAAAACAGACTCCCTCTCCTACCCATGCAATAAGGAAACCCCCAACCATAGGGCCAATAAAACGAGCAGAGTTGAACAACGTAGAGTTAAGGGCTATGGAATTCTGGAGCAACTCCTTATCGCCAATCATATCAACCAGAAAGGCGTGGCGGAAAGGATTATCGAAAGCGATAACCACTCCATTTAGGGCAGCTATAAGCGCAATATGCCATACCTCAATTACATCGGTTAACACAAGTGTTCCTGTAATAAAGGCCAAAAACATAGGAACTACTTGTGCCACAATAAGCACCTTGCGCCTATTAAGCCTATCGGCAAAAACACCTGCAAAAGGAGTGAGAAAAAGGGCCGGAATTTGCCCAGAAAACCCAATAACCCCAAGCCACAAAGCAGAATCGGTTAGCCTGTAAACCAACCATCCCAGGGCAATATTTTGAATCCACGTGCCCATAAGCGACACGATTTGCCCCATGAAAAATAACCTAAAGTTACGATTCTGCAAAGCCCTAAAGGCAAACCCTACGCGATTAAAATACGGCCGAATATCGAGCAGTCGATTCATTGATAATATGTTTCTACTGATTTTAAAAGAAAACAAGACACCTGTATCGCAGGGTCTTGCTCTCTATTAACCTTTGCACAACAAAGGTACAAATGATTAGTATAACCAGAAATTATTGGTTGGCTATCTTTTAAGGTCTTTAAAATGTTTCATAAACTGAACTCGTTCAAAGGCGGCAGGGTCGTAACTCTTTGCCTGGCTCATTTTGCCCTTAAACTCAGCAATACTCTTGTATCCATTTCCTTTCATCCAAATTTCTATCTGCTTCAGAATGGTCTCGATGTATTCAAATCCATTCATATAAAGGGTTGATGCTACCTGAGCAGCACTGGCACCAGCCAGCAACGATTTTATTACGGCATGGCCATCATGCACTCCGGTAGATGTTGCAATATCGCATGCAATGCGTTCGGCCATTATGGCTGTCCATCGTAATGGCAGAGAGAATTCGGCAGGTGAGCTAAACACCACGCCCGAGGTGTACTCAAAGGTATTTATATCGAAATCGGGATTATAAAACCGGTTAAACAGTACAATTGATTTTATGGATGTTTCGGAAAGTTTTTTAATAAAACGCCCAAGCGATGCATTGTATGGACTAATTTTCACCCCCACAGGTATATTAACCATACTGGTTACCTTACTTATGATATCGAAGTACAGCTGCTCATTCTGCTCGGCTGTTCGGTTAAAATCCGATGGTAATGCAAAAATATTTAGCTCTATTGCATCGGCACCAGCATCTTGTATACGCTTGGCAAACTCGGGCCACTTATCGGCAGTAACGCAGTTCACGCTGGCAATTATAGGAATGGTAACAGCAGCTTTAGAGTCGGAAATAAGCTTAAGGTAATTGGCTACCGGATCCTCCATATCATCGTAATCGAAGTACTCAATGGTTTCGGGATATATGAAGCCGGAAGATTGCATCTTGTTGATATTATCCTCAGCCTCCATAATAATCACCTCCTCAAACAGCGATTTAAGCACAACAGCGCCAGCACCATGCTTGGCAATAGCTTTGATATTCTCAAGTGTGTTGGTTAGCCCAGAGCTGGAGGCAATAATGGGATTTTTTAGGGTGAGCCCCATGTAGGTAGTTGTTAATTCACTCATAGTTTTGGGTTTTAGTTGTTAAAAAAAGTCGAAGTAATTTACAAAATTTCATCAACTTAAGCATAGTAAATGCTAAACAATTAACCACAGCTTTAGCTCACTTTGCAGCAAAACAAAAAAACCATCGACAGGAAGTGTGAATTACAAAAAGGTAAGTTTCACCTCTTTAAGAAACTTATCCTGTAATATTTGCGCCATTCGCTTTACCACTGTTCGCCTAATTTCCAGCTCAACGGGTAAGCTTGGATCCTGGTGGGCCACATTTATTCCGGTTCCCACTATAAAATGGATCTCGTCACTTTCTAATATTAAAGTAACGATTTGATCGGCAGGCCCCTTTCCGGGCACAGATGTTTCGGTAAACCGCGAGAGTATTTCGGTAACCTTACTTAGGGTAAGTATTCCTTCGGTAATAAGATCGGCCCCTTCCATGTATGATATTGGCGGAAGATCGGGATCAATAAAATCGAAGCTATCCTCAATTTTAAGGCCTAATTCGCGCGAGATAATATCGCCTGTTGTGGCTCCGCTAATCACCTTTTTGCCATCAAACTCGTTAAACATTCGGGCAAGTTTGCTGTCGTTTTCCTGATCGAATGGCGGACCCCTACAAATTAGCAGTTTCCTAGGTGCACGGAAGTATATTGTTGCAGCGCTAACGTCATCTTTAGGATGATATCCATCGTTGAAACTAGCCATATTTACCAGCTTAGCGCTAAGTTTACGTGCCGAAATATTTGGCTCATTGCGTACCAAGCGTGCCACAAAATCTTGCGCATTCTCGAGCCCCCAACCAAAGGGAAAATCGTCGCTCCCCATTCCCGACTGGGTTATTCCATCGCCCCAAAGAACTATTCTATCTTCTTTTTGTGGTGTAAACGAGCAGTATCGTAGCTCTTTCCCGGCGTTAATCTCACTCTGCAATATTACACATTGCCAACCGGGCTCAAACCGCTCATGCCCTCGCATAATAACACATTCAGGGTTATCGTACTCTAGTATTCGGGTTTCGCCATTATGCTCAATATCAACAATAGTAAAGGTAGAGTAGCTCATCTGCCTAACCGAGCAAACGGGTAGGGTGTTCATAATAATTTCAGCAATCTTATGAATCTCTTTGTGCTCCTTGGTAAAGCTCAAGGCCATTTTGGCTGTGAGTGTTGCCAGCACATTGGCTTTAACACCATGGCCCATACCATCGCTAAGCACCACGATAGTTCTATCTTCGCCCACAACCCTTTCGCTTAGAAATACATCACCACAAATGCGCTCACCATCGTGATTTTTTTGCTGACAGTTTACCTCTATAAAAAAGCTATTGGGCATAATAATGGTTTAGTTATATTTAAACAGTATCGAAAAATCTACCTCTCTGCACTCTTGTTGCCTTCCTTGTAAGTATTTATTATTGAGTTAAGCATTTGCTCTGTTTCGGCAGCACCCTCGCCTAGCAAGAACCCAATTTTTTGTACCATTGCCAAGTTTATGTCTATTGCTTCTGTTATGCGCTTTACAACCTCCTCCTTGCGCACCTCAGGTGCGTACATATCGCGAATTACAGCACCCACAATGCCATTCTTTTTAATGGTAAACACAGATATGTTGAGCAAAATGCCCTTGTAATGAATGTCCCTGTTTTTAATATCCTCATTGTTTTGCAACACGTACGAAAATATATTGTAGATATTATATGGCAACAAGGATTTTAAATCGGCACCTACCAAACCGGGAACTATCTCATTTATCTCAATGGCATCGTCGCCAAGCAAATCGATAAAGCTCTGGTTACTTTGAATGATCTTTAGCTTTTTGTCGACAATTACTAGTGCCGACGGCAATTTTTTCATCATGGTGGTGATGGTTTCCGATGCATCGCGGGCAGCATCCTGCTCCGCTCTGGCCATCTTTTCCGATTCGCGCAGAGCCTGTTGGGTTTTGGCCAACTTTTCGTTGGTAGCGCGGAGGGTTTTTATGTACTCATGCCTATTGGAGAGAGAGTAGTTTAAGCACATATCGGTATGAGCCAAACCCGATGAAACGGCCACAGCAAAATCCCTACAGCTGGCATAACCACAGGCTTCGCATCCAGAATCTTTACCCACTCCCTCCTTGCCAATCGATTTCAAAATCTCGTGAATAGCATCCTCTGTTGGGGGTGGAATTCGCTGATCGTCGGGTGAAAACACACAGCCAAAATCATGGTTACTATGTTTTGCTATGGTGGCCTCAATTTTCGAGCCAGATCATGGTGTTTTCAATGCGATAGAATCTTATCTGAAGGAAT
>CAZTFJ010000221.1:0-5341 GCA_964612255.1 uncultured Rikenellaceae bacterium
ACACCTTTTCAGTTTATCTCACGGGTAAGGCTCGAGAAGGCTGCGATGCTCTTTCGTTCGAATAAAGATGAGACAATTTCGGAGATAGCTTATAGATGCGGCTTTTCCGATATTTCAATTTTCTCTTGGAACTTCAAAAACTACTTTAAAGTTTCAGCCTCAAAGTATCGTGCCATTAAATCAAAAAATAGCAATATTAGTCAACTCGATAGCAACAATAATCAATCCGAGCAAAGAGTTACCCAGTATTTTTGTCCTGAATTAAAAACCATTAAATGGAGGACAACTATGGAATTGAACAAGAGTGTGGAAATTAAAGAATTTCCAAAAATGACAGTTGCTTACATCAGGCACATTGGTCCCTATAAGGGCGACGACAAGCTGTTTGAGCGAATTTGGAACAAGCTTTTCTCTTGGGCTGGCCCCAGAGGGTTAATTGGTGGCCCAGATTTTAAGTCGTTAGTTATTTACCATGACGACCCCAACGTTACTATTGAGGACAAGCTTAGAATGAGCGTGTGTATTACAGTACCAGCCGATACTAAAGTAGATGGTGAGGTTGGTAAAATGGAAATTGAGGCTGCCACTTATGTTGTTGCAAGGTTTGAACTAACAGCTCAAGATTTTCAGCATGCGTGGAATTGGGTTTACGGTGAATGGTTTCCTACAAGTGGCTATCAACCCGACGATAAGCCATGCTTCGAGATGTATCCAGAAGAACCCAAAGACGGAAAGTTTGTTGTAGATATTTGTGTTCCGGTGAAACCTTTGTAGCTAAAGTGAACAGAACCCGCAAAGCTGCGGGTTTTGTTTGCATTATTATTTGTTTCTTACTGCCTTAAAGCATCTTATATCTGAGCAAATATTAGATTTTTATACCCCAAGTTAATTTCCGTTTTCTTTCTAATCAACTTACCCTACTATCAGTTTAACCAAATTAAGGCTAGAACTTAGTAAAATGCTTGTGTGCAAACCCATTTTTTTGTTGTAGGTCAATGCTTGCCTTTTGCCCAAACCCATTTTATTGTTTTGCTTGATAGTTCCATGTAAAATCTTTATATTTAAGGAGTTTATATTAAAGTGTTTGCCCGAGTTGCACTAATATTAACCCCAAAACTAATACTATGGACAATCCAAAAAAAGGGAAATGCCCAGTTATGCATGGAGCAAATACGGATACTAACCAGTCCGTAATGAGTTGGTGGCCCAATGCACTTAACCTCGATATTTTACATCAACACGATAAAAAGACTAATCCCTATGGGAAAGGCTTTAAGTATCGGAAGCGGTTTAAAAAGTTAGACCTTGAGGCTGTTAAGGCAGATCTTAAGAACCTTATGACCGATAGTCAGGACTGGTGGCCTGCCGATTGGGGACACTACGGTGGTTTAATGATACGAATGGCATGGCACAGCGCCGGAACCTATCGCACTGCCGATGGGCGGGGAGGGAGCAACACCGGTAATCAACGCTTTGCACCACTCAATAGCTGGCCCGATAATGTGAATCTCGATAAGGCTCGTCGTTTGCTTTGGCCCATTAAGAAGAAGTACGGAAATAAGTTATCATGGGCCGATCTGTTTATTCTTGCAGGTAATATGGCCTACGAATCGATGGGGTTTAAAACCTTTGGTTTTGGTGGTGGTCGCGAAGATATTTGGCATCCCGAGAAGGATATATTTTGGGGTGGCGAGAAGGAATGGCTTGAACCTACAAAGAGTAGGTATTCTGATGATAAAGACCGAGAGACTCTTGAAAATCCATTGGCTGCTGTGCAAATGGGGCTTATATATGTAAATCCCGAGGGGGTAGATGGTAATCCTGATCCTTTACGAACCGCTCAGGATGTTCGTATGACCTTTAAGCGAATGGCTATGAACGACGAGGAGACCGTTGCCCTTACGGCCGGCGGCCACACCGTTGGCAAAACCCATGGTAATGGCGATGCGTCCTTGCTTGGCCCCGATCCTGAGAGTGCTGGGTTCGAGGAGCAGGGTTTTGGATGGAAAAATCCAAAAGGTAAGGGTAATGCCGAGGACACTGTAACCAGCGGGCTTGAGGGTGCATGGACCACCACGCCCGATCGCTGGAACCACACCTATTTTCATCTGTTGCTAAACTACGAGTGGGAGCTCAAGAAAAGCCCTGCAGGAGCATGGCAGTGGGAGCCAATAAATATTAAGGAAGAGGACAAACCCTTTGATGCGCACTTGCCGGGCGTTCGCCGGAACCCCATGATGACCGATGCCGATATGGCCATGAAGATGGATCCTGAATACCGCAAGATATCGGAGCGTTTTTATAAGGATCCCGAATACTTTGCCGAGGTATTTGCACGGGCTTGGTTTAAGCTAACCCATCGCGATCTTGGGCCAAAAAGTCGTTATTTGGGCCCCGATGTGCCAAAAGAGGATTTGATTTGGCAAGATCCCATCCCTGCTGTTAACTACACCCTTACTAAAGCTGAGGTGGATGCTATCAAGAAAAAGTTGCTTAGCTGTGGTATTCCGGCTACCGACCTTATCAATACGGCATGGGATAGCGCCCGAACCTTTAGATGTTCCGATTATAGGGGTGGTGCAAATGGTGCACGAATTCGCTTGGCACCACAAAAGGATTGGGTTGGAAATGAGCCCGAACGATTAAAGAAGGTGTTGAGTAAATTGGAGGAAGTTCAGCAATCTTTGGATAAAAAAGTAAGCATTGCCGATTTAATTGTCCTTGGTGGTAGCGCTGCCGTTGAAAAGGCTGCTCATGACTCAGGGTTTGATATAAAGGTACCATTTAGCCCGGGCAGAGGTGATGCCACAGCCGAAATGACCGACGAGGAGTCGTTTGACGTACTAGAGCCTATTCACGATGGTTATCGCAATTGGCTAAAGAAGGATTATGTTGTTCAGCCCGAGGAGTTGATGCTCGACAGGACACAGCTTATGGGCTTAACCGCACCCGAAATGACCGTTCTGGTTGGTGGTATGCGTGTGCTGGGCACTAACTATGGAGGCACAAAGCATGGCGTATTTACTGATAGGGTAGGGGTGTTAAGCAACGATTTCTTTGTTAACCTTACCGATATGAGCTACAAATGGGAGCCTGTTTCAGATAATCTGTATAACATTGTCGACAGGAAAACTGGTGAAATTAAGTGGACTGCCACCAGGGTAGACCTTGTGTTTGGTTCAAACTCGGTGTTGCGTTCCTATGCCGAGTTATATGCTCAGGATGATAATAAGAAAAAGTTTGTGAAAGATTTTGTGAAAGCCTGGGTTAAGGTTATGAATGCCGATAGGTTTGATTTGAAGTAGAGTTAATATTCTTTTTTAGAGCCGGGGCATTTGCCTCGGCTTGTTTTTTTCTTTTCTAATGTGTGAAAACTCTTTGTTTTTCTTTGAGTTTATTATTGTATACCAAGTTATAGAAAAGATTATATTATTACCAGCAAGTTTGCGGTACTAAAATAGACACAAAATGTTTATTGGATTAAAAAAAGTTTAAATCATAATTCCCATAATAGTAACATCGTCGGTTTGCTCGTATCTTGAACCGCCAAAGTTTACCCAGGTACTAAAGTTTCCTTCAAGCTCTTCAAGTTGCTCTTGCATTGGAAGTTCCGATGTGTGCGAGATTAAGCGCTTAAAAGCGCTGTACATATTAAACTTCTTGCCCTCTGGACCACCAAACTGATCGCCATACCCATCTGAGAATAGGAATAGCCTGTCGCCCTCGTCGAGATGTATGGTGTGGTTGGTGTATGGTTGCATTTTTATATGCGCAGCAACAGGCATAAAATCGGGTTTAAACTCTTGAATCTTGGGGTAATCCTTTTCTATCGGAATGTGGGTAATGTTTTTACGGGCAATCCACAACGGATTGTTGGCACCAGCCCAAACACATTCTTTTTCCTTAACGTTTATAGCCAGTATACTCATCTCCATCCCATCGCGTTGTGTTCCCGCTTGGTTAGTTTGCTTTAGCGCGCTTATTACATGGCTTCTGAGTTCATCAAGAATTTTAGCCGGACTCGTGTTGTTGTTTTTCACTACAATTTCGTTGAGAAACGAAACCCCAAGCATACTCATAAGCGCACCAGGAACACCGTGACCGGTGCAATCGGCAACAGTTACAATAAGCCAATCGTCTTTTTGTGTTGCCCAGTAAAAATCCCCCGAAACAACATCTTTAGCCTTGTACATAATAAAAAATGAGTCGGATGGAATACCTGCCCTATCAAAAATGGTTTTAAGATCGGGTAGCACAGCATTCTGAATAAACTGGGCATAGCGTATTGATCCGTTTATGTTTTCGCGCTGTTTTTCTAGTATGTTACGCCGTTCAATTGCTATAAGGTATAGCTGTTCAATCTCTTTGCGCTGGGCGTCAAGCTCATCAACTTGAGATTGGATTTCTTCTTTCTGCTGCAAAATCTCCTCATTTTGTTGAGTGAGCTGTTGATTGTCTCGCTTTTTACGGTTAAGATGCTGAAAAAGAAGAATACCGAATGCACCTAAAAGAAGTATTACAAAGGTTGAGGAGAAGATAATAATTCGCTGATATTCTATTCTTTTTTGAAAGAGTAGGTTTTCCTTCTCCATATTTTCAAGTTGCAGCTGTTTTTTCTCGGCCTCATACTTCGATACGGTTTCGGCTAGGGCGTTGGCTTTTTCCTCGTTAAAGATTTCGGTTTGCAGCACACTATACTCGTTAGAATATTTAAGAGCCAGCTTGTAATTCCCTAGCTTTGCGTAGGCCAAACTCAAATAACCTGTAGACTCCAGGTGGTATGGAAGCGCCCCAATTTCTTTGGCAATTTCTATGGATTTAGTGGCGTAATCAATGGCATTTTTCAGGTATGTTTGCTTACTCTCAGTATTCGATTCCTCATCGGCAAGTAAAATGTTGAGGTAGGCTAAATTGCCATTTACCATAGTTAGCCCATTGGGGGCGTTAATACGGCTGTAAACATCAAAAGATTTTTGAAAATACCTTATGGCATTTCGGTAATCCTCTGTTGTAGCATATACAATGGCAATATTGTTATATGCCATGGCAGCACCTTTCTGGTCATTAAGTTCTAACTTAATTGCCATCGATTTTTTGTAATGCTCTATTGCCTTTTCATTCTGATTCTTATTCCAATAGATTACCCCTATGTTATTGTATCCATACGATAAACCTCTTTTAATCAACCTAAGCTCAACGGTATCGGCTGAATTTGTTAGCAATTTCTCAAAACTGGTAACTGATTTATTATGGTAATCAATGGCTTTGTCAAAATCGTTTAGCTCTTTATACACACTGCCAATATTGTTGTAGCAGTCTGCCACACCAATTTGGTCTTTTA
>CAZTFJ010000222.1:0-3847 GCA_964612255.1 uncultured Rikenellaceae bacterium
ACCCTGCCTGCCTGCTAGTGTTCCGTTAAGTCGGGCAGGTTTTTTGGGTGGTAGCCAAAAAAGTAGGTAGGTCTCATTACAGTTGGCCCATCTCAGCTGGCAAGTGGTGCGTTCCGAAAAAGCAAAGCCCACCGATACCGATGGGCTTGAATATATTTACATAAATCTGGTATGTAAGCACTAAGCGGCTTTAAGCCTCTTTATATTAGCTTTTTCTAACTTTTTCTGAGCGTATTCTAACCCAATAACCATCTCTTTTTCCTTGCCCGATGGCAGTTCAAACATTGCATCTATCATAATGGCCTCGCAAATAGAGCGAAGCCCCCTTGCCCCAAGTTTAAACTCAATGGCCTTGTCAACAATATAGTCAAGCACCTCGGTTTTGATTTCAAGCTTAATGCCATCGTAGTTGAAAAGTTTCTCGTATTGCTTAATAATGGCGTTTTTTGGTTCGGTTAATATGTTGCGGAGTGCATCCCTATCGAGGGGATTAAGGAATGTTACCACCGGCAGTCGGCCAATAATCTCGGGAATTAGCCCATACGAGCGCAAATCTTGTGGCGAGATGTATTGCAGCAGGTTGTTTTTATCAACCTGATCGCGATGCTTGCTAGCACCGTAGCCCACAACTTGTGTGTTTAGGCGTTGCGCAATTTTCCGTTGAATACCCTCAAATGCGCCCCCGCAAATAAACAGGATATTTTTGGTGTCAACCTCAATCATTTTTTGTTCGGGGTGTTTACGTCCACCTTGGGGTGGTACGTTTACCTTTGAACCTTCGAGCAGCTTTAGCATGGCTTGCTGAACGCCCTCGCCTGAAACATCGCGGGTTATGGATGGGTTGTCGCTTTTGCGCGCAATTTTATCAATCTCATCAATAAACACAATTCCCTTCTCGGCAGCTTCCACGTTGTAATCGGCGGCTTGTAACAGTCGGGTGAGGATGCTCTCAACATCTTCGCCTACGTAGCCTGCCTCGGTTAGCACGGTGGCATCAACTATAGTAAAAGGGACATGCAACATACGGGCAATGGTGCGAGCCATTAGGGTTTTGCCTGTCCCGGTTTCGCCAACAAAAAGGATGTTCGATTTTTCTATCTCAACATCATCGCTGGTAGTAGGTTGTAGCAATCGCTTGTAGTGGTTGTATACCGCAACCGAGAGGTATTTCTTTGCTTCGTCCTGTCCAATAACGTACTGGTCAAGGAATTTTTTTATCTCAACGGGTTTCAGCAGCTTGTCTTTGCTTAGGCTAAAAGGGCTTTTCTTCTTTAGCTCCTCCTTCACAATTTGGTTGGCTTGCTCGGCGCAAAGGTCGCAAATAAAGGCATCGGCACCAGCAACCAGCAGGTTGGTATCCTTACGTGGGCGCCCACAAAATGAGCATCTGTCGCTGTTCTTCATCTTATAAAATCTCCATTTATATAATCGTTGCAAAGTTACAACATATTTTTGCAATAGAAGTTTAAGTTTGTGTAAAAGAATCGAGGTTACATCATAATGACAATCAGTTATTTTTTTGGATTTTGTTTCTGATATTCCAACCTTTTAATGTAAATTTTCGTCTAGTTATTAGAACTAAATAATGCGCAAAATGATTGCTAGAAAGTACATTGTATTGCTGGTGTTACTGTTCTTGTTCGCTTCGTGCAAGGATGAGTTAACATTGCCTACTTCGGTTTATTTCGATTTTGGAATGATTTCGTTTCTGAATGAGGAACCCGCCCAAAATAATCAGAAGGTTGGTGGGAATAACCGATATACTATAGAAAGCGGAGAACTTATAGTGGAGGCAATTGAGTTCGATGGTAAAAGGAATCAGGGTGAGGATGTGTATTTTATGTCGAGTTTTACCAACAAAGTTATTGCGCAGCTCGATACCCACACCTCTAATTTTGATGTTGAGTTTGATATCCCTCAGGGGGAGTACAACAGGGTTGAGGTTACTCTCCACCTTGGGAATGGCGATGAATCCCCATTAAAACTGCAAGGGCAATTCGCCCAAGGGCAGTCTGGGAGTTTTCCTGTACGTTTTGAGTATCCTTATACCGATAGGATTACCATAAGGGCACGCCCCCAGAATGGAACTAACATAGTGCTTAGTAAAGATAAATTAACCACTGCTAGGGTTGTTGTTGATACTGAATTCCTTTTTAGGTTTTTAAATCCAGGGTTAATTGCCAATGCTGCAAGGGTAACACGAGAGGGGCAGGAGGTAATTCTAATTAATCATCAGCATAATGTTGATGTTTTTAACCAGGTAGCAAATAGGTTTTCTAATTCAATATCGGTAGTATTTGAGTAGCACTGCAAATGAGCGTTGAGCTTTACAACGAGGAGGAGGTTTTAAAAGGTTGCCAACAGGACAAAAGACGATATCAGGAGATACTGTATCGTAGGTTTGCCCCAAAAATGTATGGTATATGCCTAAGCTATGCTGGTGAGCGAGCGTTGGCGCAAGATATGCTGCAGGAGGCTTTTGTGAAAGTTTTTAAGTCGATAAAGGTTTTTAAGAACGAAGGGTCGCTCGAAGGGTGGATAAGGCGCATAGTGGTTCGGACAGCCATTGACCATTTGCGTCAGAAGCAAAGCTTGAACAAGTTAGAGCATGACGATGCTCTTACACCAACATATGCCGATAATGAGGCGTTGCCCAATTTGCAGCTGAGCGAGTTGATAAACCATATCAACAGGTTACCCGATGGAGCTCGGGTTGTTTTCAATCTTTTTGCTGTTGAGGGTTACACCCATCGCGAAATTGCAGACCAGCTACAGATAACTGAGGGCACATCTAAATCGCAGTATAACAGAGCTCGTGGCTTGCTAATGAGCTGGATAGGTAAAGCAGACTAGGATGAGAATTGAGGAATGGTATAAATCGATTGTTGAAGGCAACAGTGAAGTTCCACCCGAATTGGTATGGGATGGGATAGAAGATGCCCTTGACGTTGATTTGGTGTGGAGCCGAATTGAGGCTGACCTGAACGTAGGCAAGAAAAAGCATTTGCTAGCAAATATTGCCATTGCTGCCTCAATCCTTGTGGCTGTAGTTTTGGGGGGCGCTCTTTATTTCCAACTGTTTTTTTCTGCCAGCACTCCACAGCTAGCCCAAAAATCAATTTTATCGCTAAAGAGAATTGATTTGCAAGAGAATAATAATGTTCCTGCTATTCAATTACCTGAAATATCAGAAATACATTCCTATAGTATTGTTGTGCCAGAGAGCAGGCAGCTCGATAAAATGCTTCTCTCAGCTAATTCAGCAGACACTGTTAGTATTGATATTGCGGAACAATATATTGCAAATCGGGTGTACCCAATATCCTCAATATCTACCCGCGAATTAACTGTTTTCCGAGATCAATCAATTGTGCCCATTAGAGTTGTTTCAGTTACAGATGAATTGGCCGATGCTGCCAATAGTTCGGGGGTTCAATCAATTTATGTTGGATTTGCCGGGCACTTAGCAAACACCTGGTTGCTTAGCAGTAAAACTTTTGCGGGTCTACAACCCGACAATTTAACAGCAACTAACGTAACGTTTGGATCAAGCATTGGGATGCAACTTGGTGCGCAAATTTCGCAGTCGCTAAAGCTGCAATCGGAATTTTTTTGGCTAAACCAGAACAAGCAGCAGTATAACGAGTACATAAACGGTAAGTATGTAACCAACGAGTTTGAGATTAACTACTATACCTTTACTATACAGGGTAAGTATAGGTTTCCCGCAAAGCATACTCTGGCTCTTGGTGGATATTTTGGGCTAACTAATACTGCCAAACAGTATGTTGACAACGAGGTTGTGTTGGTTGATGATGAGCATGGTGATTTCGACTACGGGCTAATA
>CAZTFJ010000222.1:3878-5297 GCA_964612255.1 uncultured Rikenellaceae bacterium
TGGATATGAGTACCCAATTTCTCTTGGTCGCAGGTTTACCTTTTCGCCTGGAGTATTTGCTAAGGTTGGGCTCAATAATATATTTGCTGGTAACGAGTTTGTTCCATATTATCTGAATAAAACTCAAAATGCATCTTTTAACCTTTCATTATCATTGGCATACAATATTTTTTAGTGCCATTCCAACCATTTGCCATTCGTGCTCGTCTTGTAGTTAAAAGTGTTAATTCGAAACTTATTACTAACCAAAATTCTTTAGTTATGAAAAGATTAAGCCTGTTTTTGGCAATTATAGCCCTAGGGGCCATTCTTTTTGCAGGATGCGAAAAGGAAAACGACAAGGGTACAATTAACCTTTCAATTACCGATGCTCCCATCGATTCCGATGATATTGTAGGTGTTTACATTAAGGTTACCGACGTTCAGTATCATTTGGGTGGGGCCAACTTTGAGAGTTTTCCAAATTTCGAGGGGCCACAAGTTTACAATTTGCTGGACCTAACCCGTGGCGAGTCGGCAATGGTTGGGGTGCTTGAGCTAGAGGCTGGCCATTATACTCAAATTCGCTTTATTCTTGAAGCACCCGAAAGAGGAATGGGCGCTCCAACAACCCCAGGTTGCTACGTTGAGTTTTCCGACGGTAGCACAGAACCTCTTTTCGTGCCCAGCGGATCGCAATCGGGTTTCAAAGGTGTAGGGGCTTTTAATGTACCAGCCAACGGTTCGGTTGATATTACTGCCGATTTTGATGTGCGTAAATCTGTACTCAGAACTGGAAACAATGTAGAGCGTTACGTGCTTAAGCCAACTATTCGCTTGGTTGTAGATAATGAGGCAGGTAAAATTGTTGGTAGCGTAGTTAATATTCCCGATGGTAGTGAGATTGTGGTATATGCATACGAAGATGGGGTTTACACCGAGGCCGAAGCTGTTGAGCCTGAATTAGAATCGCCACGTTTCCCCAATGCTATAAGCAGCGATATGGTTTGCGATCAGAATTCATATCACATAGCCTTCTTGGCTCCTGGAGTATACGATTTGGTTGTTGTGGCCAATGTTGATGGCGAGTTCTCCCAAGTTCTTGGTATTGTTGAGGACGTTGCTGTTGAGAGCGATGGAACAACTACCCAGAGTATCGATATAAGCACTTTATAACAACCTCCGATTAGGGCAACGGCCCTGTTGTAAAGTCGAAAAGAGGTCGCACACTCCGAGCGACCTCTTTCTTTTATGCCAAAAATGCACAAAGCCAACCGTTACCGATTGGCTTACAATGTTTTTGAGCGGGAAATGGGGATCGAACCCACGACCCTCAGCTTGGGAAGCTGATGCTCTACCACTGAGCTACTCCCGCAATTTGCTGAGTGGGGAGAGCAGGATTCGAACCTACGAAGGCATAAGCCAGCAGATTTACAGTCT
>CAZTFJ010000223.1:0-5291 GCA_964612255.1 uncultured Rikenellaceae bacterium
CGAACCTTGACCGACAGAACCAAAATCTGCTGTGCTACCATTACACCATAGGTCAGTACCATAAATTGCTTTTCTGCAAAAGCGTGGCAAATATATGAGCTTTTTTTTGAGTGAAAAAACTTTTCTCAAAAAAAATTCATTTTACTGCTTTTTAAGCTTGCCACCCTTCATAAGCCAAACGTTTCCAACCATCTCGTCGGGCCAGCATGCACAGTATTCCTGATCGCTAGCCAACAGGCTCTCCATATTGTTTTCAATATAAACCGATTTTCCCTCGGGAACAAAAACGGTTATCTCAACTTCTTGCACTCGCCATTTCTGACTGTTTGGAATAAAGAAGTATGGGCTAATTACCAGCTTATTGTCAACCAGGGCAAATTCTACCTCTACAGCGCTAGCGCTGGCCTTTGCAGTGTAACGCGTTGCTCCGCGCGACCTTTTTTTAATCACCATCTCAAACTCTGGGCCCTCACTCTTGGCCAAATAAACCTTTGGCTTGCCAATAATTTTGGCCATACCATCTCGCTGAGCCAAGGTATAGTCGTCAATTTCCCACACCTTATTTGGGTCATAATCGCCGTAATCAAAATCAATATCTCTCACTAGTTTAAGGGTAGTAGATGTGGAATCGCTAAGCGACAAGGCAAATCTTTCGGTAACGCTTTCGCGGATGGTAAAGCTACGAGCTTGCATAAACATTACCGATGCCAATATTAACACTGCTACTATCCAAACAGTTGCCGATGAAACGAAGAAAACAGTACCCCTAACGCTAAACCTAAACACCATTCGCAGCCCAATAAAAATAATTGCAAGGAATGGAATTAGCACAACTACAAACAGTGGTATTGCAACCCAAAGCATTGAGCCAAGGTCGAAGGTGCTAGAAAGCAGCTGACCAAAAGTAAAACCACTATAGCTGGGTAAAAATGCTGCTACAACATCGCCCAAAAACAGCGATAGCACTGCACCCATAATGCCTAGCAAACCAACGGCAATAAACACAACAGCAATAATGGCAGCAATAACCTTACCTACTACCGCTAACACACCACCAAGGGCTACAAACAATCGGCCAACAGCGTTACCAAAGCGCTCAATAACATCGGTAAATCTTTTGTTTTTCATATTTTTAGTCACCTTTTCGAATTCGTTTTTTATATTTTTCTCTAAGTTTGAGAGATTAATCTCTTCTCCACGCATTTCCATTCGCTGCCTAACGGTATCGGCCTGTGGCAAAACAGCCCAAAAAATTAGGTAAATAATTGCACCCAGCCCATTGGCAAAAATTAAAACAGCGAAAAGTATACGAAAAACCAACGGGTCGATGTTAAAATAGGCTCCAAGGCCAGCAGCAACACCGGCTATGTATGCATTCTCAGGATCGCGGTATAACCTTCGTTTTGTATTCGAATCGGAAGTTTGGCCAGAAGTTGAACTGTTATCAGTTACCTCTTCATCCGATATCTGTTCTGGGCTTCCAAGCCTCTCAACTACAGCCCGCACCATATCTAGCGTTATTACCTGCTTATCAGCAAGCATCTCGGTAAAAAGTTCAGCGGCACGTTCCTCCATATCGCGAAAAATCTCCTCGCCCTCATCACTAGATTTAAAATACTGTCTTAGGCTTTCGAGATACGCATCTAGAGCAACGTAGGCATCCTCCTCAATGGTAAAAGCTAAACCGCCCAAGCTAATTTTCATCGATTTTTTCATAATACTTTATAAAATTATCCGTTTGTTCTTATGGCATCAACTGTACTTACCAATTTAACCCAACCCTCCTCGAGCTGCTTAAGGTACTCTTGACCTTTAGTGGTTAACGAGTAGTATTTTCGGGGTGGCCCCTGTGGCGACTCTTCCCAGCGATAGCTCAACAGCCCAGCATTCTTTTGGCGCGTTAGTAGCGGGTAAAGTGTTCCTTCAACCACAAGCATTTGCTCATCTTTTAACTGATTTATTAGGTCGGTTGTATAGGAATCGCCACGCGATAAGATAGATAGGATACATAGTTCCAACACACCCTTTCGCATTTGTGCTTTTGCATTTTCTACATTCATTTTCAATAATTTTTATTTTTGTTGATTTGATGAGCCCTGAAACGATTTGCCAATATTCTCGGCAGTTACAGGTTCACCCGTCATTTCTAATCTCTCCGCTGCGGTTCTGGCTTCGGGAATCACAATCCAAAGGATTATGTAAACAAAAACTCCTCCTCCACCCCACAGCGCGGCAACAACAAATAGGATACGAAGAATTACGGGGTCGATATTCCAATGATACGATAAACCCGACGCAACTCCTGCAATTGCGGCATTCTCTGGATCGCGATACAATCGTTTATGCTTGCGAGAAAATGGATTGCCAGCACCATACTCTCTCTTTTCGCCACCCAAATCGTTGGGATCGCCCATAATGCCAATCACCTTATCAACCTCTGCAACCCCAATAACATCGTCGGCTTTGGGGGCTAACTCCCTAAAATGCTCTGCCATGCGCAGCTCAATATCGTTCATAATTTCACGCCTATCGGGCTCGTTGGCAAAGCCATTCTCCAGACGTTTTAGGTACTGCTCAAGGTTGTAATAGGCATCATCTTCTATACAAAACACTTGACCACCCAGGCTAACAGTAACTGTTTTTTTCATAAAAAATATTCTTATATTATTAGTTCTAACACTTTGCAAATATAAATCATTTATCACTACCTTGCAATACATAGTATAATTATTTCAGCAACAACAGACCAAAAAAATCTTAATAGTCTGGTTTTCTGTTGTTTTTATATTGATGTTTTTATTAAAAATATTTCTGCCCTAAAAATCTTACCTTTATTGCTTTAATTAAAACACTAGGGTAATGAGCATGATTTATAACGGGCAGCTAGCCAAAATGAAATTCCATAATTTAGGATCCGAAACGCTTATCAAACCTGAATACTACCTAGAAAGCGAAGGGGCAGAATTCAATCTGAACAGCTGCATTGGAAAGCATATTACTGTTAAGCATACCGGGAAAATAACCTGCATTAGCTGCGGAAAAGAGATAAAAAAAACCTACGGTCAGGGATACTGCTACCCATGCTTTATATCTGTTCCGCAAACCGAAGAGTGCGTTCTAAAACCCGAACTTTGCCGGGCGCATGAAGGGGTTGCCCGCGATATGGACTACGCCAAGGAAAATTGTTTGGTTAATCAATACATTTACCTTGCTCGCTCTGGCGGTTTAAAGGTTGGCGTTACGCGTTACCATCAGGTTCCTAACCGCTGGGTCGATCAGGGTGCTAACCAAGCCATAAAGGTTGCCATAGCAAAAAACAGATACACAGCTGGTATAATAGAAGTTACGCTTAAAAAAATTTTTGCCGATAAAACCAACTGGCGCAAAATGCTAATGGGCAACGACCAGCCAGAATCGCTGCTTCAGGAAAAACAACGGGCAATTGAGTTTATTACCAGCCATAACCTGGAATTTACCGTTGCACCAAACTATGAGTTTCAAATTGAGTTCCCAGTAATTGAGTTCCCTAGCAAAGTGGTTTCTAAAGACTTGCTTAAAGAACCTTCCATTTCGGCTGTGCTAAAAGGTATAAAAGGGCAATATCTTATATTCGAAGGGGGATTAGTAATCAATATTAGAAAACACGCTGGTTTTCATACAGAAATTACGGTTTTATAGCATCGGCTGTAAATACAAATCGGCATATATTAAAAGTGCATCCACATTAACCACATATTCTAATATCTATTAATACCATACAAATAAATCAAAATGGTTGTCCGCTTTGATTCCATGCAATGCTATATCGTTCAGAAAATCAATTTGTTTACCCCTAACCCTAAAGGGAGCAACTTGATTTTCTTCACTCCCTTTAGGGACGGGGTAAATGAAGAAAATCAAGACCATATTTTAGGCATCAAAGCGGACAACCATATAAATCAATTTTATAAACTGTGCTAATTACTTATAGCCCATCACAATCTCATTTAATTTCATTAACAACTACAACCCAATAAATCTTAGTACTTTTGCAAGAGAATTGTTAAATACAAAACAGGTCGATTCTAAACGCAAAACCTGTATGCCTTCAGTTTGTCTAAAAAAAGCAAGGCAGTCCAAACTTTAAACGTAAAACTATAAACGCCTCATAAAATATGTCTGATAAAAAACTACTTGTTCTCGATGCCTACGCCCTAATATACCGCGCCTACTTTGCCTTTATTAGCCGCCCCATAAAAACCAGCAAGGGCCAAAACACATCGGCAATATTTGGTTTTACCAAATCGCTGCTCGATGCGCTAAAGCGATTCGACCCCACGCACATTGCAGTGGCTTTCGATATCTCGGGCAAAACATTCCGCTCCGAGCTGTACCCAGACTACAAGGCCAACCGGCAGGAAACGCCTGAGGATATCCGCTCGGCCGTGCCCATTATTAAGGAGATTGTTCGAGCCATGAACATCACCATACTAGAGATGCAAGGTTTTGAGGCCGATGATATTGTGGGCACGTTGGCCAAGCAGGCAGAGCCATTGGGTTTTGAAGTGATGATGATGACCCCCGACAAGGACTACGGCCAGCTGCTTACCGAAAAGGTAGTTATGGTAAAACCCTCGCGCAGCGGCGCCGATATTGAAATGGTTACTGCAGCCGATTTTTGCAAAAAATATGGCATAGAAAGCCCCGCTCAGTTTAAAGATATACTTTCGCTTTGGGGCGATACATCCGATAATATTCCAGGCGTACCTGGCATTGGCGAGAAAACCGCCGCCAAGCTAATTGCTCAGTACGGTTCCATTGAGGAAATTTATAATAACATCGATGAGCTATCGAAAGGGCAACGACAAAAGCTGCTCGACAACCGCGAACAGCTCGATATGGCTCGCGTGCTGGTTGAAATTAAAACCGATGTTCCTGTTGATATCAACTTTGAAAAGTTGCAACGCACCCAGCCCAACGCCGAGGAGTTGAAGAAACTATTCGATGAGCTCGAGTTCCGTGCCCTATCGCGCGAAATTTTTGGCGAAACCAAACCAAAGGAAGCACCTAAAGCTGTGCAAACATCGCTTTTTGGCGACGATAGCTTTGATGTGCCATCAACCGAGCCATCGCTTAAAACTATAAACGATGTAAAGCACAGCTACAAGCTGGTTGATGCCGATAAGGATATTGATGAGCTTATTGAAAAGCTCATGGCAGTTAAGGAGTTCTGTTTCGACACCGAAACAACGGGGCTTGAACATCACACATCGAAGCTGGTGGGCATTTCATTTTCTGTTGATGCCTTAATA
>CAZTFJ010000224.1:0-5268 GCA_964612255.1 uncultured Rikenellaceae bacterium
CAATGCTTTTGAGGGACGTCAATAATTCCATCAGTCAACTTGATTCCCAGATTTCCCCCTCGAAAGGAATGAATGCTAATGCAACTTGCTTGCCAAAAAACGAAAGGTACAAATCTTCGGCATTGGAGCCCAGCTGTTTGTTAAAGTCATTAAGCCGATGGTTGTATCTATTAAGTTTTCCATGGCTTGATAAAAAATTGCGGTACGACTTAAAATATGATTTTAAATTTGATATTCCCAAATGAACAAATGCTGCCGTTTGAGCAGGTAGTATGCTAACTACACCGTTCTTAACTGGTTTTTGCTTTGCAAATATTTTGTAAAAAATGTTAAGCGAGTCGGGTGCTTGTGCAAATCCGTTTAAAAAGAATGCATTTTGTTTAATGCCTAAATCAAGCTCTGTCCATTTACCCGTTTTGCTTATCCAGCTAAAACCTGCTTGTCTACTAGCATGTATTTGTGAGCCAAATGCCGTGGGGAGTTTGGCGTGGTTTATCAGCACATTTATGTTTATTCTGGTTCCCGCAGTGTTGTAGGCAACAACAAAACTCTTGTCTTGGGTGAGCGAAATTCCGCTACTTAGCTGCCCAACCGACGATTCAACCAGCAAAAGCGAACGGCTAAAAATAACCACACCCTGCCTTATGGCAAATGTGTAGCTATTGGCGCTCTCGTTTTGTTTATGGTTAAGTGTAAATATTTTTGATCCGTTGTACTCTTTACTATTGATGATATAGTTTTTATTGGCCACGTCAACAATATACTTGTGTACATCCGATGGCTTAATTCGCTCGGGAACATTGGTAACAAAAAGCGCTTCGGGAACTCCGTTGCCCACCACGTGTACCGACATAAAAACTTCGCTATTCATTACAAGTTCATTGAATGTGGGCGATGATGCTTTTTGCTTGTTGGCAAAATCAAAAAACTTGTTTACCTCTGATACTAACCTAAAATTACCCATGGCACCCCAAAAAGGGTTGTTGGCCAGATCTTCGGAAAGGCTGCTCAGGTTGCTCAATTTTACTACAATGGCTGCATCGGTTGGTATGGCATTTATTGCTTCAGATGTTTCTTTTCGTTCCAACTGCGAAAACAGAAAGATAACCCCAACAATAAGAGCTAACCCTACTACTGATCCAAGCGATATGAATATAGTTTTACGATTCATCTATAGGTTTTGTATGAATACATAAGAATAACAATGCAAAGATATTAAGTATTGACCTGAAATTCTAATGGTTTTTGTATGGGTATAAATCATATCAAAGTGTTGTTGCCCATTGCATGTATTTGGGTTAATCATTTGGTTAATATCACCATATCTTTGGCTGTAATAATTGTTTCACCTCTTTTTTGCGTATTTTAGCAAAATTATAAATAATAAGTTGTGCCCGTTTTAGTTTGTATATCAAATAGCTGTTATTTAATGAGTCAATTCAAATCCCATAGTTTTTTTCTTATAGCATTAGCCTTTGTTGCAATGGCGTTGGCAAGTTGTTCTACCCAAAAGAATACATCGGTTTCTAGAGCTTACCACAATTTAACTTCTAAGTATAACTATTATTTCAATGCTAACCAAAGTTATCAGGATGCTCTTAGGCAGGCTGATGAAAATTTTGCATACAATTATACTTTTCCATTGCCCGTTTTACTCTTGGGCAACCAGCAGGTGGCTAGTATGGTGGGTGGTAATATGGATCGCGCTATTACTAAGTGCACCGATATGATTAGCAAGCATTCAATTACCGTAAAACCTGAGAGGAAAAGAGGGGTGCAAAGCCGAAAGGATAGGCAGTTTTATAGTCAGAACGAGTTTGTAAATTGGGTTCGTAAGGGTTGGCTGTTGGTAGGTAAGGCTAGGGCTTGGAAGGGTGCTTACGACGAAGCTCGAATGACCTTTGAGTACAATTTAGTGCAGTTTCCAGAAACTCCCATTTATTTAGAGTCGCAGATTTGGTTAGCCCGGCTTGATATTGTAGCCAACGATTTTGTGGCGGCCGAGGATAGGCTTCGCGCTTTAGAGAATAACCGCAAATATCCTAAGGATAAGTATTTTACACATCTGCTTCATTCTACTCAAGCATTCTTTTACCAAAAGCAAGGCAACGATGCCGAAACAATTGAGTACTTAGAAAAAGCCTTGGATAATGCTCCTGATAAAAGGCATAAAATTAGGTACACCTACCTTTTGGCACAGCTGTATCAGAAGCAAGGCAAGTTATCGCAATCGAATAAATACTTCGAAAAGGTAATTCGCTATAATCCATCGTATGAGCTGAGTTTTAATGCACGTATAAATATTGCTTCAAATTTTCAAGGACAAGGGAGTGGCAATGATATGGTACGTGAGCTAAATAAGATGACGAAGGATGAAAAGAACCGCGAGTTCCTCGATCAGATTTACTTTGCTTTAGGAAATATTGAAAAAGCGCGAGGCGATATGCAGAAGGCAATTGATTTTTATAGACTATCGGCACAAAGTAGTGTTGATAATAATCATCAGAAAGGGCTCTCGTATCTAATTCTTGCCGATTATTTTTTCGAGAAACCCGATTATACTCAGAGTCAGGCATATTACGATAGCGCCTACAATGCTTTAGACCAGGATTTCCCTGCCTATAGTGAGCTTGAGATTAAAACAAAGAACCTAAACCAGCTGGTTGATAATTTGAATGTTGTTGCACGTGAGGATAGCTTACAAAAGGTGGCTGCAATGCCACCACGCGAACGAGATGCAATTATTGCTAACCTTATTAATGAGGTTCGTAAGGAGGAGGAGCGGTTAAAAGCCGAGGAGCGAGAAGGCCGGGATCGGTTTGCACATTTCCAGCAAACCCAGCGCGGCCGACCACAGCCCAACCAGGGGGGTAAATGGTATTTTTATAACCAGTCTTCGTTAAGCTATGGCTTATCGGAGTTTCAAATGCGTTGGGGAAGGCGTAAACTTGAAGATAACTGGCGGCGAGCCAATAAGCGCGAAATGCTAAATCAGCCTGTGGCTGAAACCCAAGCGGCAGCAGATTCAACAGGAGTACCAAGCAAAGTGCTCGATAATAAGAGCCGTGAGTACTATCTGCAGGATTTGCCAATAAACGACTCGCTTATGGAGCTATCGCATAAACGTATCCAAGAGGCGCTTTACCGAGTAGGAGAGGTTTACGAGTCTAAGCTCAACGATTATCCTGAGGCATCAAAAGCCTACGAAATGCTAGCCCAGCGATATCCCCAAAGTACCTACTCCTTATCGGCATACTACAACCTTTACCAAATTGCCCGGTACACTAATCAGACAGCCAAAATGTAACGCTACAAGCATATGCTAGTATAAACTTTCCCTAACAGCACCTATGCCCTTATGCTAAGCAATCCGAATTACCTTGAGGATCTCCAGCAAGAGAACAGGGTGCGTGAGGAGTTTTACCAAACCACTTTTAACCTATACAAAAAGGGAAGCTGTGGTATGGCAATTAGCAAGGCGCGCGAGGGTCTAAAACAGTTTGCCCAAGCCGATATTGCACCCAAATTGCACTATATTATCGCCCAATGTACAGCTAAGCAAGGCGATATTAGAGCCTATAGGGCAGAACTTAACGCTATTGTTGAGCAGTATCCCAATTCCGAAGTGGCAAAATCGGCATTAGAGATTATTGAGATGCTTAACAAACGTGAACTACAGCTGGCATCGGCACAGCCCGATGGTGTTTCTAAAGATCAAACTACCGTTGCTGATGCAGCGTCACTAGTGAGTTATAAAGCACCCCAAGGCGAGCATCTTTTTGTTGCTGTTATTCCACAAAACGCACCTGTAAATCAGCTTCGCTTTAACTTGGTTACTTTTAATGTAGACAATTTTATTAACCTAAATCTAAATGTTACCAGTAGCGAACTTACCGAGTATGTAACATTAATACTAGTTGAATCTTTTGAAGATTTAAATCAGGCCATGGAGTACTTTGTTGCTGTTAGCGCCGAGCAAGGTATAATGGGGAATTTAACCAGTACCGATTATTCCTTTGTGTTGATAAGCCGCGAAAATCTCGAAATTTTCAAAAACGATAAGTCGGTAACTGGTTATTTAGAGTTTTTCCAAAATAATTACAAAAAATAAACGTAATGGCAGTATCTATCCTTTGGGTTGATGATGAAATAGATTTTTTAAAACCACACATAATATTTCTCGAGCAACGAGAGTATTCCGTTTCAACGGCTACTAATGGAGAGGATTCCTTGGATTTGGTGGCAAACCATGATTTCGACCTTGTGTTTTTAGACGAGAATATGCCAGGGTTATCGGGTTTAGAAACCCTAGCTCGCATTAAGGAAATTAAACCAAACCTTCCAGTGGTAATGGTAACCAAAAGCGAGGAGGAGAGCATTATGGATCAGGCTGTAGGTGCTAAAATAGCCGATTACCTTATTAAACCCGTAAATCCTAAGCAAATTTTGCTTTCAATTAAAAAGCATGTGCATCAGCATACACTGGTAAGCGAGAAAACTACCTCCGATTATCAGCAAGCCTTTGGGCAAATAAGTCAGCAGATTAGTATGGCCAAGTCGTTTGCTGACTGGGTTGGTATATACAAAAAGTTGGCTCTGTGGAGTCTTCAGCTCGACGAGTCGGCCAATAGCAGTATGTCCGAGGTGTTTTCAATGCAAATGTCCGAGGCTAACAACGAGTTTGGCAAGTTCATAAAAGCGAACTACCTGCGCTGGTTTAATGCCGATAGTGACGATAGGCCCCTGATGTCGCAAAATATTATGCGCAATCATGTTTTTCCCACAGTTGACAAGGGCAGCAAGGTGCTGTTGGTGGTTATAGATAACTTTAGGTACGACCAATGGCTTGCTATTCAAGATTTAATTGCACCCTATTGGCGGGTAGAGAAGGAGGAAGTTTACTCAAGCATATTACCTACTGCTACGCAATCTGACCGTACTGCCTAGTTCTCTGGATTAATGCCAATGGAAATTCAGCAGCACTACCCCAATTATTGGGTTTTCGACGAGGAGGAAACAGGAAAAAATCTTTACGAGCACGAGTTGCTAAAAGGCCTGATAAAACGATTAGGTAAAGACTACAAGCTTCACTACGAAAAAACGAGCACAATAAAGTCTAACTCGCCACTTGGATCAAATATTAAGCAAGTATTGCAGAACGACCTTACTGTGCTGGTTTACAATTTTATTGATGTAATATCGCACGCCCGCACCGAGATGGAGATGATGCGCCATCAGGCAAGCTATGATACCACATACCGCTCGTCA
>CAZTFJ010000225.1:0-5232 GCA_964612255.1 uncultured Rikenellaceae bacterium
TCGACTCGAAAGTTCCCACCCTACTTATACAACCGTTTGTTGAAAATGCCATTTGGCACGGCATTATGCTAAAGGCAAAACAAGAGGGTTGGGTAAAAATAAGCATAACTAGCGAGGGCGACACATTGGTTTGCTCTATTGAGGATAATGGTGTTGGACGAAAATCGGCACAAGAAATTAGAGCCAAGCAAGACCCCGAACGCAAATCGTTGGGTTTTAAAATCACAGCACAGCGAATCGAACTCCTCAACTCCCTTTACAAAGAACGATTTAACATAAAATATTTCGATATAAACAACCCCGATGGAAGCACCGGCACCAAGGTGGTAATAAAAATACCTCACAATATGGTTGAAGAAAATACTATTGTTTAGCAGTTTACTCCGTTAACAACCATGTTTTTTGTAAATTTGCGGCGTAACTTCAAACGCCTATGCTCAAAGCCATAATAATCGACGATGAGGCAGCAGCACTTAAAACGCTAGAGCTGCTCCTTAGCTCATACTGTCCCAACGTCTCGATTGTTGGAAAAGGTTCTTCTGTTGCCCAAGGTTTTGAGCTAATTAGCAATCACAATCCCGATGTTGTTTTTCTCGACATTGAGATGCCTCAGGCAAATGGATTTGAGCTGCTTGAACAGCTTCCCGATTTAAACTTCGAAGTTATTTTCATTACAGCTTATAACCAATTTGCCGTTAAGGCATTTAAATACAGTGCTATTGACTACATACTAAAGCCTATTGATATAGAAGAACTTGTAAAAGCTGTAGATAAAGTTAGCGAGTTGCGTAAAACTAAAGTTAGCCCACGAGAAAGATACAACGCGCTATTCCGCAATATTGAACAGGTTCTTCCCCAAAAATTGGTAATTCCGCTAAAGGGCGAATACAAATACATCGACTTATCGAACGTGGTTAAATTAGAAATTCAACAACGAAACTATAGTTTTACCATGCTTGATGGGGCAACCGTTCAATGCCCAATAAGCGATTTAGATATTGAAAACAACCTATGCCAAAAGGGGTTTGTTACTATAGAAAAAGGGATTCTAATAAACCTAAATATGGTTGAACGGCTCGACAAAAAGGGCAGTGGAACCATTACCCTACGCGGGAACCATTCAATTGCCCTAACACCCAGCAACCGCGATAAAATTATAGCTCAACTTGAGGGCATTAGCAACATTAAAAATCAACAAAAACAATAACAATTTGGGCAGAATAATTGCACTCGACGTTGGGAAAAAACGCACCGGAATTGCCACAACCGACCCGCTAAAAATTATTGCCAGCGGCATTGCAACAGTGCCCACAGGTCAGGTTTTCGATTTTTTAACAACCTTCATGGCCAGCAATACAGTGGAATTAGCAATAATTGGTATGCCCAAGCAAATGAACAATGAACCATCTGAAGCTGTTAAATACATTGAACCTGTAATTAATAGATTTAGAAAGCTATACCCCAAAATACCCATTAAGCTGGTTGATGAGCGATTCACGTCAAAAATTGCTCATCAAGCTATGCTCGATGGGGGGCTAAAAAAAATGGACAGGCGCAACAAGGCTATGGTAGACACCATTAGCGCAACAATAATTTTACAATCGTATCTCGAAAGCATTGATTTTGATAAACATAAACACTAATGATTAAACCAGTTTACATTTACGGATCGCCCGTTTTACGGAAAGTAGCTAAAGATATTACACCAGACTACCCCAACCTTAAAGAGCTAATTGCCGATATGTTTGAAACCATGTACCACTCCGATGGTATTGGGCTAGCAGCGCCACAAATTGGCCTATCAATTAGGCTCTTTATGATTGACTCAACGCCCCTCACAGAAAATAACCCCGAAATTGAAGCAGTTAAAAGAGTCTTTATAAACGCACATATTATTGAACGCACTGGCGAGAACGTAACTTACAACGAAGGTTGCCTTAGCATTCCAAATCTACATGAAGACGTGGAGCGCCCCGAATCGGTGCTAATTAGTTATGTTGATGAGGATTTCAATCCACACGAAGAGCGCTTTGAGGGGATGGTTGCGCGAATTATTCAGCATGAGTACGATCACCTCGATGGTATGCTTTTTACCGATAGGGTTTCGCCTATTCGTAAAAGGCTACTAAAAAGCAAGCTAAATGCTATAGCAAAGGGGAAGTTCAACGCATCGTACAAATATAAGCTTGCTTAAGCAACAAAGGCAAAACAAGCAATTACCAAATAACATCACCTTTACCCTCACGAACTACTGTGGGGGTATTTTCTGTACAATCAACCACGGTTGAAGGAACATTATCACCGTATCCACCATCAATAACCACATCTACAACATCTTGGTATTTCTCGAAAATTAGCTCAGGATCGGTTGTATACTCAATTACCTCATCATCATCTTTTAAAGAAGTTGTAAGTATTGGGTTGCCAAGCATACTTACCAACTCAAGTATTATAGGGTTGTTGGGAATACGGATGCCCACTGACCTTCGCTTGCTTATAAAATAGTTAGGCACTCGATTTAGACCTTGCAAAATGAATGTGAACGGACCAGGTAAATTCCGCTTTAAAAGTTTAAACGTGCTATTATCAACCCTGGCAAAGCTCGCTATATGGCTTAAATCGCTACAAATAAAAGAAAACTGAGCATCTTTGGGTTTCATCTCTTTAATTTTAATCACACGCTCAACGGCCTTGGGCTTTGTAATATCGCAACCAATACCGTAAACCGTATCGGTAGGGTAAATAATTACGCCTCCATTGCGCAGCACCTCAACCACTTTTTCGAGATCAAGGGGGTTTGGATTTTCGGGGTAAATTTTAACTAGCATAGCAACAGGTTATAAAAAAAGGCACACTCTTACGCTTGGTAAAAATGTGCCTAAATATAGGAGAAAAAGGTAACTATCCGTTAACCTTTTTGTAATCTTCTAAAAATTTAGCCAAGCCAATATCGGTTAGCGGGTGTTGCAATAGTCCTAAAATAGCATTTAGCGGACATGTTGCCACATCGGCACCAGCCTCGAGGCACTGAATAATATGCATTGTGTGGCGAATTGAAGCAGCCAATACTTGTGTTCCGTACTCGTAATAGTTGTAAACATCAACAATTTGGCGAATAAGCTCCACACCATCGGTAGATACATCATCGAGCCTACCAATAAATGGCGATACGTAGGTTGCACCAGCTTTAGCAGCAAGTAGTGCTTGCCCAACAGAAAAAACTAGGGTACAGTTAGTGCGGATACCGTTATCGGTAAAATATTTTATGGCCTTAATACCATCCTTGGTGCAAGGCACTTTAACTACAATTTGCTCATGAAGCGCTGCAAGCTCTTTACCCTCGCGTATCATGCCATCAAAATCGGTGGCAATAACCTCGGCCGAAATATCGCCCTTCACAATGTTACAAATATCTACGTAGTGTTGTTTAATATTGGCTTCGCCCTTAATGCCCTCTTTGGCCATTAGCGATGGGTTAGTTGTTACGCCATCAAGAATGCCTAAAGATGCAGCATCTTTTATTACGCCATCGAGCGCGACTAGGTCGTTGGCTTCGCGAATCTGATCGAGGTTTGCAGTATCGATAAAAAATCTCATAGCTAAAATGTATTTATTAGTTGATGTTTAGGCCGCAAAGATATGAAAAATATCAAACAACCGTATAGGGCAACGCCTGCTATAAGGAGAAAACATATGTAGCCCCACTCTAACCAAGACCTCCCCAAAAAATGCTGTAGATAAGAATTGCAGCAATGGCAACAGGGGCAATAAACTTCACAACATTAATAAACAATGTAAAATACTTAGCCCTAAGCGCACCCTCGTTGGTTAGCTCCTGCTTAATTACATTTTTGCCGGCAAACCAACCCACAAACAGCACAATTAGTAGGCCACCTAAGGGTAGTAATACGTTAGATGCAGTGTAATCGAGCAAATCGAAAATGCTTTTACCAAAAATCTTCACATTATCTAAGGGGCCAAACGATAGCGAGGCCAATACACCTAGAATAGATATTGAAAAGGCAGCCACAACTGTTGCCTTTTTGCGGGTCATTTTGAGCTCTTCCGAAAAGTATGCCACTACCACCTCGAGTAACGAAATGGTAGATGTTAAAGCCGCCACAGCTAGCAAGATGAAAAATAGTGGGCCAAAGAAATTCCCCCCGGGCATCTGCTGAAAAATACCGGGTAGCGTAATAAACACAAGGCTAGGACCAGAACCTGGCTCAATACCAAAGGCAAATACAGCTGGAAAAATCATTACACCCGCTAAAATAGCTATTAGACTGTCGGAAATTGCGACCTCAACTGCTGTTGAGGCAAGGTTTTCCTTCTTACTAAAATACGACGAGTAGGTAATTAGCGCTCCCATTCCTAGGCTTAATGAGAAGAATGCCTGCCCAAGAGCAAAAAGAATAGTTTTACCTGTTACCTTGCTAAAATCGGGTTTAAAAAGAAAGGCCAAACCTTCTTTACCTCCATCGAGGGTAACCGATCTGATACATAGTAACACAATAAGTATAAAAAGAATTGGCATTAAGAGCTTGGTGTACTTTTCAATTCCTTTCTTAATTCCAGCCAACACAATAAGCGAAGTAAAAACCATAAATACTAGCTGCCACAACACTGGTTTTATTGGATTTGATATAAACGAGGTAAAGTTTTCCTCAAGTTGAGCAGGTGTTTTTCCAGCAAATTGCTGCCCAACTGAATTTATGATATACTCCAAGGTCCAACCTGCTACCGAGCTGTAAAAAGCAAGAATAAAAAATGCTGCCACAACTCCCATCAATCCAATTAAATTCCATTTGCTACCCGGCGCAATGGCCGAGAAAGAGCCATATGCATTGCGCTGTCCCTTTCGGCCAATGGCAAATTCCGACATCATTACCGGAACACCAATGAGCAACACAAAGAACAGATAAATTAATAGGAAAGCACCGCCGCCATTCTCACCAGCCACATAAGGAAATTTCCAAATATTACCAAGGCCAACGGCCGAACCAGCTGCAGCTGCAATAATTCCAAACTTGCTGCCAAAATTATCCCGAGGAGTAGAATTTGTTGTCATTTAACAATTTGTTAGGGTAGTTAAAAAATCACGCCAAATTGCGAAAATTTGATGGTATTGACAAATATATTTCAGGCTATTTAGAGCGGTTAAATGAGGAATGGTTTAAACCCAAATTTAGCTAACGCTGAGCTACGCTTCGCTCCGGTTGTCATTAGCGA
>CAZTFJ010000226.1:0-5184 GCA_964612255.1 uncultured Rikenellaceae bacterium
TGGGCACAAAGTTAATACTAGATGCCTCTGATTGTTCACCTAAATCTTTTTTTTGTGTTTTATATAGTGAGTTGTACTTTATTGTATCAAAACTGTAAGGTAAAATTAACTCAATGCCTTGTAATAATTTTCATCTCGTCTGTATACACGATAGTATTATGATGATTTTGTTTAGGAATATGAGGGCTTGTGTGGGAAGCGATGCTAAATTTATGGACTTTATCTACAGGCTAAGTCCAAAATTTGCCACCGGTTTCATTGCTAAGAAAATGGCTGGTCTGCTAAAATAGGGCAAACAAAAATACTACAATAATCAAGGCGCAAAACTTAAGTTTTGCGCCTTATTTATTTGTTTACCTGTAAGGATTTATATTCTATCTAACTCCACAGTAAAGTGCCTCATAATGGGCGCTTCCCACATAATTTTTAGTCCGCTCTTTATGCTATCGCGCCTATCGAAAACGTTTTTAAGCGCAACGGCAATTACATCCATATGGTTATTGGTGTAGGTGCGGCGTGGACTGGCCAATCGTAGCAGTTCCAACTTGGGGAATCGGTTCTCGCGAGTTTCTGGATCGCGGTCGGCTAGCAGCGCTCCAATTTCAACTCCCCTAATCCCGGCTTCTAGATATAGCTCAATAGCAAGTGTTTGTGCACGGAACTGCTCCTTGGGTACATTGGGTAATATCTTGTTGGCATCAACAAAAATGGCATGACCGCCTGCTGGCGATTGGAATGGTATGCCAAACTCCTTAAGCCTGTTGCCAAGATATTCAACCTGCTTAATGCGGGTTTCAAGGTACTCGAACTCGGTTCCCTCGTCGAGGCCTACCGATAGAGCATTCATGTCTCTACCCGACATACCGCCGTAAGTTACAAAACCCTCGAACATGATGTTATAGGTTGAGCATTGTCTCCACACCTCTTGCGATTTCATGGCTATAAACCCACCAATATTTACAATGGCGTCCTTCTTACTACTCATGGTCATAAAGTCGGCGTACGAGAACATCTCTTTTACAATCTCCTTCACGGTTTTGTTTTCGTAACCCTTCTCGCGGATTTTAATAAAGTAAGCATTCTCGGCAAAGCGGGCCGAGTCGAAAAGTACGGGCTTGTTGTGCTTATCGGCAACTCGCCTTACCTCGCGCAGGCACTCCATCGATACGGGTTGTCCTCCTGCGGTGTTATTGGTTACCGTTACAATAATGAAAGGTACCTTGGCGGCATTTTCGGCCATGTACTTCTCTAGCTTATCAATATCAACATTTCCTTTAAAAGGATGATAGGCTTCGGTATCGCTGGCAATATCGATGGTTAAATCCACCGCGTGCGCCTTACGGAACTCAATATGCCCCTTGGTAGTATCGAAATGCGAGTTGCCGGGGATGTAGTCGCCCTCTTTAACTAATGCGGAGAATAGAACGTTTTCGGCTGCACGACCTTGGTGGGTTGGCATGAAGTGGTCGAAACCCAAAATGTTTTTAATGGCATTTTTAAGGTTATAATACGATGATGCACCGGCGTAACTTTCGTCGCCCATCATCATGGCGCCCCACTGTTTGTCGCTCATAGCACCTGTACCCGAGTCGGTTAGTAGGTCGATAAATACCTGGTCACTTTTCAGGTTGAATAGGTTATACTTAGCGGTTTTTATCCACTCCTCACGCTCTGTGCGTGAACTACGACGGATGGTTTCAACCATCTTAATTTTATACGATTCTGCAAATGGTAGTTCCATAGCAATAATATTTTATTGATTAAAAGTTGTTTCGAGAAATAAAAAAATGGTGAAGAAAAGGCTAGCTATGTAGCCACTAGAAATGGAAGGTATCGCGATTTTTGATATTGCGATACACGTGAAGTGCAAGTACCGATATTACTTTAAGTTCTTTCATAAAAGGTTGAGTAATACGCTACAAATGTACTGATTTTTTTTAGGTCTATAAATTTTTTATCACTATTGTCCGGTAAAAATTTTATTGTGTTTTCGAAATGTTTATAATTAAGATGCTTAACTAATTTATGCCCCCGTGGGGGGCTAACAACGATAAAAAATATAATCAAATACTATCGCACCCCAGCTGGCCTGCCTACCGGCAAAGGCAGGGGTGCAATAACTTCATAATCAATTTATCGTCTATCGCTATCTTGCTCCTCTGGAGCAATACTTGGATTTACCGGACAATAATGATTTTTTAGCCAATATATTGTTGAAAAGCTATTTGGCGCCTCAAACTTTTTATCAACCAGATATTTTTCTAAATTTGATATTGTTGCAACTATGTAATTGAGAGATTTTTTAATCTAAACTTATTAATTATGAAATTCCGTTTAACCTTTATGTTGTTGTGCATATGCGGACTGTCATTTGCCCAGAATGAGCCTTTTAGCTATTTAAAAAAGCTTGATATTAATAGTGAAGAGGGAATTTACATAAAGTACAATGCTCAGTTTGCAGAGGTTTTCAATATGTCTATTAGCGAGTTGCCCAATTCTGATCCCTTACGACAAAGTTATGGTCATGAGTTTGGTGATATAAAGTTGTTGAAAACAAGACTACAAAATGGTTCGGCAACTGAGTATTATGTAGTATTTAGCTATGGCCCTTCATTCGATCCTGAATTTAGGTTTTATCGAGACGATAATTTGTCAGAACCAGCATTTAGTATTTATGCGCTTAAGCTATACATCACAGGGGCGGCCATATATTCTGCCGGGCATACTAATAACTATTTTAATATGCGCCGAAAGTTTGTTGTGCAGCAGAATAAACTCGATGAGGTAGAGCAACCTTTCTACTACGTTGGGCTTAAAACTAAAACCCTAAAACCCATTAAGCTTAGCGATAATAATGGAAAGGTAGTAGCCACTCTTACAAAGGATTATAATATTGAGGTGCTTATATACGATGGGGAGCAAAAGAAATTTTTAGTATCAACAGAATTTGGCCTAACGGGTTGGGTATTGCTCAAAGATGTTGGAA
The DNA here is from genome assembly GCA_964612255.1 of uncultured Rikenellaceae bacterium. GTDB lineage: Bacteria > Bacteroidota > Bacteroidia > Bacteroidales > Tenuifilaceae > Perlabentimonas. The sequence continues at coordinate 2,987 of CAZTFJ010000226.1, forward strand.
TAATGCCATATAGCATAGATAAATTGTATTATAATGGCGATTAGCAAAAGCTGGTTGCTTAAAGGGATGGGTAAAAAGTTTAACAAGATATTTGGCTGTATAGCCTTTTCAATTTTGCTCTGTGGAGCGAATGCACAGCCTGTACCTGCTGATGTGCAAATTTCGGAGAATCTAAAATTGCACGTAAGCTATTTTTGTTCACCCCAATTGATGGGGCGAAGTACCCTAAACGGTCATGATATTTTAGCAGCAAGATATGTCGATTCGCTTTTTAATTCCTTCAATTTAAGCGGGTTACCAAATTTTGAAAATCTTACTTACTCCCAGCCATTTAAGATTTATAATACCATCTCGGAGCAGCAATTCCTAGTTGTTAACGATAGCACTTATTTGTTTCCCGACGATTTTGCATACCTTGGCAGGAGGCCAATAGCTAGTCAGAAGATTGAATTGTATTTTGGTGGCATGCTCAATAACCCTAGCATTGATGGAGTTGATTTGAAAGGGAAGGGGCTGTTGCTTTTTACAGATAACTTAAGGCTTGCTTCTGTGCAAGTTCAGCAGCTTGCCGAGGCTAATGGATGCGCTATGGTATTGTTAGCTAATCCCGGTAATAATTTTCAATTTTACAAGTTAGCGAAGAATTTGGGCATTGATATACCTTACGGAAATTTTCGAATAGGAAAAAATGTAGCATCTCCTATGAGAACATTTATACCGAGCGCAAGAGGAAACGTTCCGGTTCTGTTTATATCTAATGCAATGGCTGCCAGTGTTCTGGGGCAACCGGCCAAAGATGTTTATGAAAAAATGGAAAGCCAGGAACATTTTGAACTTATCCAATTTGGGGCCAGCATTGAGTATAAACTATTTGCTGATGTAGATATTATTGAAACCCAAAATGTGGTGGGCTACATACCTGCGCAGCACAAATCTCAACAAAGCGTAATTGTTGGAGCGCACCTCGATCATCTTGAGCCCAGAGGCGATATTTGGTATCCTGGAGCCGACGATAACGCATCGGGTACTGCCGTTATGCTTGAGGTGGCGCGGCTTCTTGCTGCCGATTATCAGAATGGATACAAACCTGCTCGAAATATTGTGTTTGCCAGCTTTACTGCTGAGGAGATTGGGCTGCTGGGCTCGCAGTACTACTCGTTGCACCCTCTTTTTTGTACCGATAGCACCGCTGCTTTCATCAATCTTGATATGGTGGGGCGGTTATCGGGCAGCAAACAGGATAGTTTGCATTTGCATATCAATGGCAAGAATAGGTTTAACGATTTTGCTCAAATCCTTAAAGAAATTAATACTGACTCCTTGTTAGTTGTCGATTCAGAAACCCTTTCTGGGTCGTCGGTTTACTCATTATCCGATCATTATCACTACGATAAATTGGGACTTCCTTCGTACATTCTAACTACGGGTATGCATACCGATTACCATAAACCTACCGATACCCCCGATAAACTTTCGTACCAAGGTATGGGTAGGCTTGTTAAGCTAATTTACAATACCGTTAGGTATTTTGCCGATACAGATAATCCATTTCAATCGGCAGAGTAGCTAGAAGTACAAATCCCGTTCGCCCTGCTTTATTCTCTCTATTCGTTGTCGTATTTCAACAGGATTGCCTTGGTTGTTTAGGTTTTCAAGAGTTTTGTCTATCAGTTTCCATCCTTTTTGCTGAACCTCTGGGGTTGCGTAGTCAACCAAGTATTCGCTTAGGGTTAAAACCGCATTGGGTGTACAGTATCGCTTGATAAATCCCGGCACAGAAAATTCCATAAAGTGCTCGCCTGTTCTGCCTAAGCGGTAGCAAGCGGTGCAAAACGAGGGTAGGTTTTCATGGTCAATGAGTTCTTCAATAACCTCGCTAAGTGAGCGATTATCGTTAATCATAAACTGCTCGCGATTAAGGTTTTGCTCCTCGTTTTTTGAGTTTGAGTACGAGCCTAGCTCCAGCTTGGTGCCACCATCAATTTGCGAAACGCCAAACTGAATTACCTCGCGCCTTACGGCAACCGACTCACGCGCGGTAAGTATCATACCCGTATAGGGTACGGCAAGGCGAAGTATGGCAACCAGCTTCACAAAATCGCTGTCGTTAACCTCATACTCCTTTGGAGTATTAACCGACGCTGCATCCTTAATGCGAGGAAACGAAATGGTATGTGGCCCCACATTGTAGCAAGCCT
>CAZTFJ010000227.1:0-5155 GCA_964612255.1 uncultured Rikenellaceae bacterium
AAGGGAAAACTTTTATAAAACCATAGACTGGTCTGTAAATGCCTTCAAAATAAGGGATTATTCAGATAATTTGAGGGCAGGGGATACAACGGCTGCGGAGTTTGAAATTAATTTCCAGGGATTTGCCGTTAAGTTTGAGCAAAAAATCAAAATTTCAAGAATAGAGCCGGAAGACAATACACTTGTCGCGGAATACATCGAAGTTTCTCCTAGAGCGGGGCTTAAAGTGCTAGTACCGTGCACCGTGAATTACCATCCGGTTTATAGCCTTTCGCTCAATATAATCGATATCGACCCCACCTTTACCCTAGGCGATTTAGAAATGGTAAGGCAGCAAACCATTAACAGGTTAATTGCCGAAGGGGTTATGGATATGAACAAGGATATCGATCTACCCATGCTTCCCAAAAGAGTTGCCGTGGTATCGTCGCCCACTGCAGCTGGATTTGAAGATTTTGCTAACCAGCTTGAGAATAACCCTTACGGCTATCGCTATAAAATAAAACTTTTTGCTGCCACTATGCAGGGCGAAAAAGCCGAGGAGTCGATAGTTATGGCTCTTGATAGAATTTTTAACGATATTCCGAATTGGGATATTGTGGTAATAATTCGCGGGGGGGGATCGCAAATAGACCTAGGATGTTTTGACAGCTACACCCTAGCCAACAACATAGCCCAATTCCCTTTGCCTATTGTAACAGGCATAGGCCACGAAAAAGATGTTACAGTAGCCGATATGGTAGCGCATACCAGAGTGAAAACACCTACGGCTGTAGCCGAGTTTTTAATTGATCAGTTTGCCAATGCTGAAAACTGGTTAGTGGAAGCCAACGAAAATTTCACCGATGCAGTGAAACTTGTAACCATTTCGCACGTTCAATCCTTGAGCAAGTTTGGGAACCTATTGCTACCTGCTGTAATGAAATCGGTTAGCCATGCCAATAATAAATTGCATAGGCTAAGGTACTACGGACAAGAAACAGTTAATAAGTTCAACGCTCAACAACATTTATTGCTGCAAAAGGTTTTTGCCCGGGCAACAAACCAGGTCGCATTAACTCTTAGTAAACAACAAGTTAAACTAAACCAGAATCAGAAAAGAATAAAAGCAGATATTATCAACCAATTTCGAAATGAAAATGTTAACATATCGTACTACCAAAAGAGCGCTAAAGCGCTTGACCCAATGGAGGTACTAAAACGAGGTTACTCACTAACTATGCATAATGGCAAAATTATTAAGGATTCAAACATACTTAAAGATGGCGATAAAATTGAAACTACTTTTGCTAAAAGCAAGTTAATAAGCATAGTTGAAAAAGAAGCCAACTGAAACATTTGTGTTTAACATAACTTATGACTATTTTTCCAACAAATATTAAACTGGTGAAATCAAAATTATTAGGTTCCCTTATAGTTCTATTATCAACATTAAACGCATTGGGGCAAATTGATAGTGTTGCCTTAGATAGCCTTAAAAACCTCAGCAAAAGCAGCGATGAAGGCGTTAAGGTAAATGCACTAATTGAACTCTCTAGGATTTACTGGGGAGTAAAGCACGATTCGAGCTTTGTTTACGCCAACCAAGCAGTTAAAATTGCCTCTAAAACAGACAACCACAACATTTTGGGCGATGCATACAACAACCTTGGTAATACATATCTCACCAACGGTCAATTTAAAGAATCACTTTCATACTACGAAATAGCCCTTACCCATAGAACGGCATTTAATGATAAACAAAAAATTGCTCACACATACAATAACAAGGCGTTTGCCTACAGAAATCTCGATATGTTTTCAGACGCCTTAACGGCTTTTAAAGATGCGGCTGAAATGTATAAACAAATTGAAGATTTGCAATTTCAAGCCCAATCGCTAATGAACGTGGCTGGAACCTACTCACGAATAAACGACAATAACCAAGCGCTTGACTTTGCCATTCAATCGGCCAACATCTTTATACAAAAAAACGATAGCGCAGGCATTGCATATACATACACATTTATTGGCGATATTCACTCCAATATGAACAACCCCAACCTTGCCCTTGAATATTTGACAAAAGCCAATGAAATATATTTAAAGATAAACGACATTGATGGCATAACCCAAACCACTAATAATTTAGGAAATATTTACGGGCAGCTAAACGAAAGTGATAAAGCACTTTTGTATTACCAAAAATCGCTTGATTTAGCTATAGACAACACTAGCTTAATCAGCCAAGACATAGCCTCCAACAACATAGGTTTTCAGTACTCCAAAATAAAGGATTACCCCAAGGCTCTTGAGGCATACAAAAAGTCGATTGAACTAAGCGAAGAGATTGAAGACTTTGAAAGCCTTATGAATACCTACAACAACATTGCCCAAGTATACTACAAGCAGGGTAAAATTGATTTGGCACTTAAAACCGTAAACAAAGCTTTGGAATACGAAGAGCACAATAACTCGCAACTTTTTTTAGCAGAGAGTCATGAAATCCTTAGTAACATATACTACCAAAAAGGAAAATACAAAAAAGGATTTGAGCATCTAAAGCAGCTAAACACAATTAACGACAGCCTTTTTAAAGCGACCAGCACCAGAGAGTATATGGAGATGCAGGTTAGGTTTGAAACCGAGCGCAAGGAGCAGGAGATTGAGCTGCTAAAGAAAAACGATGAGATTAAAGACTTACAGCTGCAACGACAAAAAAACTTTAATATTTTCTGGCTTTTACTAACAATTTTGCTAATTACTTTTGGCGGGTTAACCATTGTAAACCTGCGTTCGAAACAAAAAGTTAATAGCCTGCTAAGTGAAAAGAACCTGCAACTTGAAGAGGCCAATAAGAAGTTGACAGAATCGGAAAATCACCTCAAAGAGCTAAATGCAACTAAGGATAGGTTCTTCTCTATCATTGCCCATGACCTTAAAAACCCAGTTAATGCGGTGATGGGATTTAGCGAATTGCTATACAACAACCACAGGCAATACACCGATGAGGAGAGCCATGAGCTAATTAAAATCATCTACGATTCTTCGCAAAACCTATACAAACTTCTCGACAATCTGCTTCAATGGTCACGTTCACAATTGGGCAATGTTACGGTAAACCCAGAGCTATTCCCATTGCATTCTGTGGTTTTAGAAGAACTCGATATGCTGAGGCCACTTGCCGATAAGAAAGAGCTAAACATTTCATCTCGAATTGAAGAGTTTATGATTGTATGGGCTGACAAAAACCTTGTGTGTGTTATAATAAGAAATTTAATAAGCAACGCCATTAAATTTAGCAACACAAAGGGCAAGATATTAATTTCGGCTCAAGAAAAAGATGCTACCGTTGAAGTTTCGGTAAGCGACAATGGTATTGGCATTAATGCTGATGATAAGGATAAACTCTTCAGGCTCGACACCACTTTCTCCTCAAGAGGCACTGCCGATGAGAAAGGAACCGGGTTAGGACTCCTTCTTTGTAAGGAATTTGTTGAAAAGAACGGTGGTACAATTTGGGTTGAAAACAATAACCAAGGAGGAAGCACCTTCACCTTTAGCTTACCATCTATTCGCTCATCGCACAAAGCGTAACCTAAATAAATTCTTTTACCAATGGTACATCAAACCATTAAACGTAATCTCCTTATAGGGTTTGCAGTATTTGCTTTTGGTATTTCCAAAATAGTTGGCCAGCCCAATAACCTTACAAATAGCCTATCGCAAGCTGAGCGTTACTTTCACGAAAACCCGCTAAGGGCAATAGATTTTGCTAACAAAGCAAAAGATTTAGCAAAAAATCAAGCAGATTCGCTTAGCCTAACCCAAGCCTATTGCATACTTAGCCAAATAAATATAGAGTTAGCTAACTTTGATCTTGCTACGCAATACCTCGACTCAGCAAAACAATTGTTGAATACAAACTACCCCCACCCTATTACATTTCATATAGCAAAAACAGAGGTTGATTTTATTGTTGCCACCAAGAGCATTGAGCAAGCCGTTGAAAAAGTAAACCAATGGCTAAATGCTACCAGTACTAACAGTGAAATTGAAAAGAATATTAAGTTACTTCTGCTTCGCGCTGAGCTTTATCGGCAGGATAAAAACAACGATTTGGCTTTATCTACAATAACTAGTGCCCTAGACATTGCTCAAGAGCATCAGAAAAACAAATTAATTGCTCTATGCCATAGCGCACTTGCCAGCATACAGTTACAAAGAGGAGAGTACACAGCGGCAATAAATGAGTACACCCAAAGCCAAAACATATACAAAACCCTTAACGACACATCCAATCTTTTAAAATCGCAACGAAACATTAGCATTGCTTATAGGAATAGAGGCGATTACGATACATCGCTAAACATTTTAAAGCAATCGTTGCATATTGCTTTGCAAAGCAACAACCCCGACGAGATAAGCTATATATACAACCTAATTGGTAGCGTTTATGCCCGAATGGACAAGCCAAGCATGGCCATTGAAAACTACAATCAAAGTTTAATGCTACGCAAAGAGAATTTGCTGCTGGCCAGCTACGCCTCAACCCTCGAGAATATCTCGAGAATTCAACGCGACTTAGGACAATACGACGAAGCACTGAATAATATAAATTTAACGTTAGATATAAGGCAAAAACTATATGATCCACAACGACTAGCTTCGGCATACAATGAAATGGGAAGCCTCTTGGCTCAACAAGGCGATATGGCAAACGCTCTCACTAATTACCTTAAAGCTCTAAAGATTAGGCAAGAGCACAACTTACACCCCGACGTATCGCGCTCTCTAATAAATATTGGAGTCACCTACCGGCAGCTTAAGTCGCATAAAAATGCCCTTAAATACTTTACCAACGCCCTTGATCTTATTTCCGATATGGCCGACCCCATTGGTAAATCATGGGTATATATTCATTTAGGCAATACACATCGCGATTTGAACAATATTAACGAGGCCATAACCTACTACACCAAAGCGCTTAGCATTAGAAAAAAAACAGGCAACAACAAGCTTATTGCTCAGGCAACCAGAAGCCTGGCAGTTGCATATGGCGAAGCCAACCAATTCACCAAGGCTCAAGAGCTATTTGCACAAGCTATTGAGGCAGCCAAGCTAGGTGTTCTCCTGTTTCTGCGGCTCTTTTTAGTATGTATATGACTTTTTGTCC
>CAZTFJ010000228.1:0-2358 GCA_964612255.1 uncultured Rikenellaceae bacterium
ACTATCAACCCAAGATTTCCTGAAAGGATTTCGAGAAATTGCAAACTATTCGTTTAAGTAGTTCAAATCTCATTAATCCTTAGGCCTTCTCCCTCTTAGGTAAATTTTTTCTCCTGGTTCGGGGGTGTAACCCTTTTCAATTCTGTTTCTGGAGTATATAGATTTTAGTCTAATACCATACATCTGAGAAATATCGTAAAGAGTTTCGCCTTCCTCAACCACGTGTAGCGGGTGGTTTCTTTCTGCTTTGCGGCGTTTGGGTTGTATAAATAGTTCCTGTCCCTCTTTTATTGACGCATTGCGTTTAATATCGTTGTATTTGGCCAATTGCCAAGGCATTAGTTCTAACTCTTTGGTAAGCTTTTGGTATGTATCGCCCGCTTCGGCAATAATATACTTTATCCTATTGCGCATAAATACTTTTCGTTGGTTAAAGATATCTATGTTGTAGCTACCAGGGTCTAGCAGTTCGCCCATACCTTGTGTTGGCGATTCAATGGTAATATCAACTCCTCTGTCGAGGTTGTATAGCTTTTCTTCTTCAATTATTCTAATAAGTTTCTGTGGATAATTCGGGTCGGTTGCGTAACCAGCTTTGCGCAGGCCATGGGCCCAGCCCTTGTAGTCGGTAGGGTCTAAGTCAAATAAGAAAGCATAGCGACGCGCGCCTCTCAAAAATTCAGAATGGTCTTGGTAAGAATTTGCTGGATTTCTATACTTCCTAAAGCATTCTCCCTTTGCGTCGTCATCGTGGTATATTTTGGGGCCGTTCCAAGTGCTATGGCATTTTATGCCAAAGTGATTATTGGCTTTTACTGCTAATCGGCTGTTGCCAGCACCGCTTTCAAGCAGTCCTTGAGCCAGAATAATGCTGGCCGGAATGCCATATTTTTCCATTTGGCCTATGGCCATTTTTTGGTACTGGTTAATGTACTCCTGTCGGGTTGTTTGAGCAAAAATATTTGTTGCTGATATTATTATAATACACAGCGATAGTATAGATATACGTAATTGCATAATCTGCTAAATTTTTGTCCAAATATAATGTCTCATATTTAGTTTTCCTAAATATCAACACAAATGCTTGTTGTAGGACTTGAAGCTAATCAATACTTGTGCCAAAGCAAATTGCACATTTGCTAATGAAACCTATTTGAGAATACCTTTCGATAATTGCCACAATGACTACTGATAAGTGAGTAGTTTGCCATTTGAAAAGAATAGAATATTATGATGAAACCAAATTAACGTTTAACCGTCTAAAGAGAACTACAAAAAGTTATGCTTTACTCGTAAATACTAGCTTTTTTGTATCTTTGATGATTACAAAATGGGGATATAGTCCCTTAATTAATATTTGCTGTAATGGTAAAAAGTAAAGAGAATGCCTTTCAATATAAAGAGTATGAATGTGTTGAGGATTTACCTCTAGATTTAAAGTCTTTGGCCGAAAAGGCTCACGAAGCTTTGAGAACTAGCTATTCGCCATACTCCGAATTTGCAGTTGGGGCTGCTGTTCTACTAGAGAATAACGAGATAATTTTAGGCAGCAATCAGGAGAATGGGGCCTACCCATCGGGTTTATGTGCAGAGCGCGTTGCATTATTTTATGCGGGTTCGCATTATCCTGGTGTACCTGTAAAGGCAATGGCTGTAACGGCCAGCTACAAGGGAAATCCTATTGAGGAGCCCGTATCGCCCTGTGGTGCTTGCCGTCAGGTGATGATTGAAACACAAAATCAAGGGAAAAAGCCTTACTCTATTATTATGGTTGGGAAAAAAAGGGTGATTGTAGTTGACAATGCCAAATTTCTTCTTCCTTTTTCCTTTTCAAGCGTAAAAGACTCAATAAAGTAGACCGTTCATTTTTTCAATTACGGTTACTACATTACTTTTTCATAGCCTTGGCAAAGCAGGTTCTGCATAGTGGTTCGTAAACATCTGTTTCTCCCAGAACAACTAGCTTTTCGGTATCGGAAAGGCGATGAGAGAATTGAGCCAAATCGCCACATTTTACGCAAATGGCGTGTACCTTGGTTACATACTCGGCGCATGCCATAATTTTTGGAATTGGGCCAAAGGGCTTGCCCTTAAAATCCATATCTAGCCCAGCAACAATTACTCTTATGCCCTGGTCGGCCAGCTTATTGCACACATTAACAAGATTATCGTCAAAGAATTGTGCTTCATCAATGCCAACCACATCAACATCCGAAACTAACAGCAAGATATTTCCCGACGAGGTAACAGGGGTAGATGGTATAGAGTTGGCATCGTGCGAAACCACTTCCTCTTCAGAGTATCTGGTGTCAACCTGGGGTTTAAAAATTTCTACTCGCTGTTTTGCAAACTTGGCGC
>CAZTFJ010000228.1:2374-5148 GCA_964612255.1 uncultured Rikenellaceae bacterium
TCCCGAGAACATTGAGCCACAAACAACCTCAATCCAACCCTTTCGGCTTGAGCCTCCTAAAGAATTTTCAATAAAAAGCATAGTAATAAATCGAAATAATCTCGTTAGTTTTACAAAAGTAAGCAAATTCTTAATTTTGCTGTTACAATAATTTTCAACTATGAGTAATAAGAATAATTTTAAATTAGTTAGCGAGCGCCTAATGGAGGCTCAAGAACTCTTAAGGGTTGGGGCAGAGCGTGGTAAGTTGTCATCGATAGAACGCGATATTTTGCTCGAAAAGTTAAGGGTTAGCTACGAGGCTGTTTTATTCGATAGGGCAGAACCACCGATTTATGATAATACGAATAAACCAGAACATAGTGTTGATACCGAGAAAAGTTCAATAGAAACAGAAGAACCTCCTGTAAAACAGGAATCTAATTCAAACGAAAATCGTAATGAGGCAAGTTTGCCCAAAGCAAAAATTGATGAGAAACAGCCCGATAAGGAAATTGTCACTGACTCCCCTCAACCCAAAGCGGAACAAAAATCAGCTGTAGCACAAGAAGAGCCGTTTGTTATTGACGATGAAGAGGTTAGCAAACAGGTAGAGGGTTCTGAATCGCAAGATGTTTCGGAGCAAACAGAAATATCTGCAGAGAATGCTGAAGTTGATGATGTTGAACAAGATAGTAACGAATCAGAAAGCAATGGAAAATCAACAACTATTTTGGCAGAAAAATTTCAGGGCAAAAGAAAGTTCAGAAACGAAGTATTAGCCAATGGAAAAAGGGATATGGCGACCCATCTGAAGAATAAGCCAATTTCCGATCTTACAAAGGCAATTGGCATAAACGATAAGTTTTTATTTACCAAGGAGCTATTTAATGGAAATGCCGAGCAGTATGCCAAATCAATCCGTACGCTTAATTCTTTTGATGATATTAACGATGCCCTGATTTATATTCAGGAGAATTTTTCGTGGGACGATAATAACGAGGCAGCAAATCAACTTATCGATTTGGTGCGTAGAAAGTTACTGCATGACTAACAAATTATATATTGTTCCAACGCCCATTGGCAACCTCGACGATATGACCTTCAGAGCCATTAAGGTTTTGCAGCAGTCAGATATTATTCTTAGCGAGGACACTCGTACAAGCGGGGTTCTTTTAAAGCATTTTGATATTAAAGCCCCCCTGTGGTCGCATCATAAGTTTAACGAGCATCGTACGGTTGAGCAGCTGGCTGAACGTATTGCCTCGGGGCAAATTATTTCGCTAATATCCGATGCTGGAACACCCGGAATTTCCGATCCCGGCTATTTGCTTATACGCACCTGTATTGATAAAGGAATTGATGTGGAATGTTTACCCGGGGCCACAGCCTTTGTGCCGGCGTTGGTATGTAGTGGTATACCGTGCGATAGGTTTGTGTTCGAAGGATTTTTACCCCAAAAAAAGGGGCGGAATAAGCGTATTGAAGCGCTGCGGGACGAGCAACGAAGCATTGTTTTTTACGAATCTCCCTTTAGGCTCATAAAATTGTTGCAGCAGCTGTCTGCCGTTTTGGGAGGAAATAGGTTGGCAAGCGTTTCGCGCGAGATTAGTAAGCTGCATGAGGAAACACAGCGGGGAACTCTCGATGAACTTGCCGCTCATTTCACAGCAAAGGGAGTTAAAGGTGAGATTGTAGTAGTAGTTCAGGGATGCAAAACCGAAAAGGTATCTAACGAAAATTAAAAAATAATAGCCATGGAAGTATTAGGCGTTGATATTGGTGGATCGGCCATAAAGGGTACAATTGTAAATACACTCACTGGCGAATTTACTACAGAGCGTTTCAGGATACCCACTTCGCAACCTGCTACTATTGGCGAAACTGTAGATACTGTTAGTAAATTGGTAAACCATTTTGGTTGGAAAGGTAAGATAGGATTTGGCTTCCCGGCTGTAGTTCAGCATGGTGTAATTAAAACAGCATCGAATATCGATAAAGGCTTTATTGGGGTTGATGCCGTTAAGCTTTTTGCCGATGCTACTGGTTGTGAGGTTAGCGTGTACAACGATGCCGATGTGGCAGGTTTTGCCGAATTAAAATTTGGTACCGTTCGTAATTTTAATGGTTTAGCCATTTTTCTAACTATTGGAACAGGTATTGGCTCGGCTATTTTTAATGAGGGTAAGCTTATACCTAATACCGAGTTGGGGCATATCTTTATGAAAAATGGAAAGAAGGGAGAGCACTTTGCCTCCGATGCAGTTCGAAAGCGCGAGGAGTTAGATTGGACAACTTGGGGTAAACGTTTTAACAAGTACATAAACTATTTGGAGAGCCTTTTTTACCCCGAGCTAATAATTCTAGGAGGCGGAACAAGCAAAAAGTTCGAGAAGTTTCAGAATCAGCTTAAAACAAGCTGTAGGGTGGAGCCAGCCTCATTGCTTAATAATGCCGGAATAGTTGGAGCGGCATTACTTGCATAGCTAATTAACACTCTTTTTTAGGTTTGAATATCGCCATTTGGTTGCTATATTTGCCCAAAAGCGCAACGTATGATTACTTTCCCTAATGCCAAAATTAATCTGGGCCTTCACATAACTCAAAAGCGGAGCGATGGTTTTCATAATATCGAAACAATCTTTTATCCAATTCCACAGCTTTGCGACATACTTGAGGTAATTCCCTCAAAAAACTGCAATCAGTCTGTAGTATTTACCCAGTCGGGGCTAACAATTGATGGCGATATAAACCAGAATTTATGCGTTAAGGCCTATAGCTTGCTGGCCTCCCGT
>CAZTFJ010000229.1:0-2451 GCA_964612255.1 uncultured Rikenellaceae bacterium
CTACCATTAATCTTCTCGTCGAGCGATAGATCTTTTATGGTGTCGCGAACGGTAGCAATGTCGCGAACGTAAACCATTTTGCCTGTGGGTGTGGTAGATACAACCAAGTCGTTTATCTCGGAACTTTCGATATACTCGGTTCGTACTTGTAGCTGGTACTGCTCCTTCGCCATCTTAACTGTACCCGACGAAAGGTTTAGGTTATTATTACTGATGGCGCTGCCTACCAATTCTAGTGGTATCCCATACGCATCGAGCTTTTCCTGATTTATATCAACATAAATATAGCGCTCGGGGGCACCCGAAACCGAGATATTCCCAATTCCATCAACCCGGTTGAGCTGGGGAACTACAATGTCGTTCAAAATCTTATCGAGTCCAGCGTAGCTCTCTTCGGCCGTAAAGGCAAACTGAATAATTGGCATAGCGCTGGAGCTAAACTTGAATATAAATGGATTGGAACAACCTGTGGGCAGGTTATCCTTGGTCATATCGATGAACGATCGCACATCGTTTATCACCTCATCGAGGTTTGTGCCCCATTCCAACTCAAGAAAAATAAGCGACATATTATCGCGTGAGGAGGAGTTTAATTCCTTTAAGCCATCAACCGAGTTAAGGCTATTCTCAAGCAGACGAGTAACATTGGTTTCAACCTCACTTGCGCTAGCGCCGGGGTAGGTTGTCATTACCGAGATGAATGGAGGTTCCAGCTCGGGGAACTGGTCAATAGGGAGTCTCATCAACGAGAACACACCTATAACTATTACGGCCACAAAAATTAGGAGGGTCGTAACTGGTTTATCTATAGCTGTTTTGTAAATACTCATTTTCCGATATTTATTCTAATGTATATAAATGTAGCTATAACGGTTTGGCTTACTTAATAATATCGAGCTTAACGCCATCGATAAGTTTGCCTTGGCCAACGGTTACAATTTGGTCGCCCTCTTTGATGCCATTGGTTTTAATCTCAATCATCTCGTCGAAACGCTGACCTAGGGTTACATCAACCCGCTTGGCTACACCGTTATTGTTTAAGAAGATGTAACGATTGTTCGATCCGGTAAGCTTAAGCACCGATTGGTAGGGCACCATTATGGCCTCAAATTCGCCAAGTTCGATAGTTGTTCTAACAAACATACCGGGCCTTAACAGTTCCTGTGCATTGGGAATACGGAGTTTAACCTGAAACGTATGCGTTGCGGCATCAATGGTTGGATAAATAATTTCTACAGTGGCCGGAAATGTTTGGTTAGGGTAAATATCCGATTTTAGCTGTAGCTTCATACCCTCTTTTACCAATGGGAAGTACGACTCGGGGATATTCACGATAGCTTTTAACAAGTGAATTTGAGTGAGAATAAGTACTGGTGTTCCGGCATATAGCTCGCCATCTTCGTAGTTTTTGGCAGCAATAACGCCCTTAATGGGAGCTTTTACGAATGTATTCTTTGTTAAAAACTCAAGATTTTCTTTTGTTTGTTCGTATCCCAGCTTGGTTTGATCGTAGGTTTGCTGAGGGATTGTACCCGACTCGTAAAGCGTTTTCACACGATTATACTCAACTTCGAGGTTTGCAAAGGTAAGCTTGGTGGTGTTAAGCTGAGTTTGGTCCATACGAATTAGCAAATCGCCTTGATTCACCTTTGATCCAACCTCAACAAAAATTTTCTCAATTCTGCCCGTTACAGCCGGAGCAATGTTGGTTGTTTCGTATCCTTGCAGTGTGGTTGATAAGTCAATTTTACGTGCAATTTTAGTTTTTTGTAGTGGGCTAACCTTCACCTTTTCAATTCTTTCCGCTTCAGCTTGCTGATCGGCATTTTTTACTCCGCAGCTAGCGAGCCCTAGGGCTATGCTGCCAATAATTAATGTTCTAAATAGTTTCATCTTTATAGTATTAGCTGTGGTATAATTATTTACTTACGTTGATATTTAAAAGTTTTTCTAATGCGATTTGTGCCGATACAACTTCCATTAATGATTGTACATAGCTGCTTTGTGCATTAAGCAGGTTGGTGTTCGTTGTGGTTACATCGAGGCTAGAGGCCATTCCCTGCTCGTATTTTTTTGAAATGTTATCGAGTATTCTTTGGTTCACCTCAATGTTTTTCTTTTGAGTTTCGTAGCTCTCAAAAGCCGATGTAAGGTTATACTGTAGCTGGCTATGTTGAATTTTTAGCGCATCCTCAGTATCGGCAAGGGTGTTACGCTGCGTTTCGTAGGCAATTTTTGCTTCCTTAACCTTAGCGTAGTTAACACCGCTAGAGAATATGGGAATAGATAACGATGCACCAATAAGGTTTGGGGGAGTTGTGTTAAACCCTTCATCTTTTCCAAAATATGTTTTTTTGGTGTACTGATAAAAGGCGCTTAGTGTGGGACCATAACTCCAGGCGTTAAGGGCAATTTGCTTTTCTGATAATTCAGTCGATTTTTTAAGCAATC
>CAZTFJ010000229.1:2461-5147 GCA_964612255.1 uncultured Rikenellaceae bacterium
GCCGAGCTGCGCCATAACGCGGGCGGCGTTGTTTTCGAGCACAAAATCGGCTTTTAGAAGCTGAAGCGAATTCTCGAGGTTTAGCAAATCATCTATGGTTTGAGTGAGCGTAACGCTGGCGTTAACATCGAGCCCAAGCTGCAACCTAAGCGAGTTGTATAGCATCTCTATTGAACGCTGCGTAGAGTTTATGGTTGTTTCCATAGTTGAAACCTGCACTAACAGCTGGTCGGCATCGGTTTGGTCGGCTACACCAACTTTAACCGACTGCTCAGTATACTCGTGTAGCTTCTTAATATTCTTAAGGTTCTTTTCAAGTAGCTCCACCGTTTGCTCCATGATGAGTATAGAGAAGTAAACAGATTTAACCTGATTGGTAATATCCTGTTCAGTTTTCTTTAAATTTACTTCTGCCATATCTTTGGCCATAGAGGCCAATTGAGAGCCAACTAGTTGTGCACCGCTAAGGGCAACTGCAACCTGACCAGTTAGGTTACCACTTGGATTCATAGGGATAGCCATTCCTCTAAACTTTAATTCGTAACCCATAAAATTACTGTAGTCGAGTTTTACGTTGGCTTGTGGCAGCATGCTGGCCAACGTTTTCCATCGGCTGGCTTCGGCTTTCTGTATCTCGAGCGAGGCATTTTTTAGCGAACGGTTATGGTTTAGCGCATGCTGCTGGGCATCGGTAAGCGAAAAGCTAGTAGTTTCCTGTGCATAAGAATTTATACTAATTGCTAGGGCAAGAGTAAAGATTAATGTTAAGTGTTTCATTTATAGTTTATTTTTAGTTTTCAGTTATAAGATATTTTTTGGTATGTATGACTGTAATTGATAAATTGGTTTAAAAACTTTATAAATGATTTAAGTTTTCTGCTTTTTGCAGCACATTATTGAGCAGTTCAAGCCCCTTGTCGGTACAAATTCCCTTTATATATGGGAAAAATACTGTTTGCCAAACCTTAACGTGCGGTATGCATTCTTGCTGATCCATCCTAAAAAAATACTCCATAGTATGATGTATAAATTTATTGGCGATATCAATATCGATATTCTTAACAAAGGTACCCTCGTTAACTCCCTTTTTTAGGATTAAGTATGAAACCTCTCCATTTCTAACCCTTTCGCCTCCAACTATACTATCGAATAGTTTGGCATAATACTTTTTTAAATCCTCAATGTATATGGGATTTACTTTTGAAAAGGCTTCACTATTGTAGTTACCAAATCTAATAAGCGCTTCAATTACATTTTCCGATTTGTTTACAATCTCGAGCAAACCCTCTTTATGTATAATGATAGTCTGCTCTAGGAAGTTGCTAACCAAATCTTCTTTATCCTTGAAGTTTTCGTAAATAGTTCTTTTCGAAATCCCAAGCGATTGCGCAATGGCATCCATAGTTATAACCTTAATGCCATTTTTGAGGAAAAGAGCACCAGCGCCGCTCAGAATTTTTTCTCTTGTGTCCATTGTATCTTTAGGTAAATTTTGGCTTGCAAAGGTAGAAAACTTTTTTTTGACAAATAGTTTTCACTGTTAACAAACCATAATTCTTTTGTTAAATTTTGTTTATAGCAACACTTGCTGTAATATGTAAATGTCACAATTATAGAAGTATAGCAATTATACGGGGTGTTATAATATTTGCCTAAACAGAATCAATGTCAATTTGTTTACAATAAACTTATGCAATATTATGGCGACCATACTAATTGTATAATGCGTTTTATTGCAATTTTTGGTACTATAGTAAATGAATAAGTTTTTTGCTTTAAGTTAATCAAGTTGATGATTGTATAGATGGTGTTGATTTATAACTCGAAAAGTGTTTCTTTTGCAAAATTTTTCACTTGTCAGCAAAATAATTATGATGAAAAACAGATTGATGGATCCTTTGGTTGGAAAGCTTATGGGATTAAGGTATAAATCGCATCCATGGCATGGTATTGATTTGGGCGATAAGGCTCCCGATATCGTTACCTGCTTTATTGAGGTGGTTCCTACCGATACAGTAAAATATGAAGTAGATAAGGTTTCAGGTTACCTTAGGCTCGACCGTCCCCAGAAATTTTCTAACGTGGTTCCAGCGCTTTATGGCTTTATACCCCAAACCTTTTGCGGCGATAAGGTTTCCGATTTGGCCCAAGAGCGCACAGGTATGGAGGATGTTAAGGGCGATAACGACCCGCTGGATATATGCATACTTACCGAAAAGGAGATAACCCACGGCGATATTATTGTTGAGGCAAAGCCCATTGGTGGCATTAGGCTAATTGATACCAACGAGGCCGACGATAAGATAATTGCAGTGCTAAATAACGATGCCGTTTATGGAGAGTATAAAGATATTACCGACTGCCCCTCGCTGGTAATTGATAGGCTTAAACATTACTTTTTAACCTATAAAGATTTGCCAGGCGACAAGCGAAATTGTGAAATAACCCATGTGTATGGAGTAGGTGAGGCCAAGGATGTTATAAAGCGAGCAATGGACGATTACTCAAATAGGTTTAATAACCTTGAGTCGATGCTGAAATTATGATGTTTTTTTTTTTTTGACATTTGTATTAACTGTATAATTTGTGTGTCTTTTTCCATATGGTATCAAGACACTTTTTTTGTTACAATAAAATTTTGCTAAAAAAACAGTTTTGCATAATGATTAATTCCAAAATTAGTATT
>CAZTFJ010000230.1:0-3425 GCA_964612255.1 uncultured Rikenellaceae bacterium
ACATCTAATGTTATATATTGCGCTGCCTTGAAACAAAGGCATGACATCGCGGAGTGGAGCAGTTGGTAGCTCGTTGGGCTCATAACCCAAAGGCCGCAGGTTCGAGTCCTGCCCCCGCTACTACGAAGGCTTCGAGAAATCGAAGCCTTTTTATTTCTACATACTCAATAGCCTCTGTATTATATCACAAAACCCAAATCGGTTGCAATATCAACCTGAAGCAACGTTCCTTCTCCCGCATCAATTTACAAAAGATTCTCCCCATACTGATTCAACCCTTAAAAGTATGGGCTTGTGAAAAATGTTGCTCTATAAAGAGAAAGCCATTGTATTGGCTAAAAAAATAGGTGGATTACCCCAAAGGCAACCCACCTATATATCTATCACTAAAACAGCAAATTGGCTGAAAGCGGTTTAAATAGAACTACTTTTTAAAGCCAGCCAAACGCTCCTCAATTACCTTGATTTTCTCCTCGGCCTCGGCCTGCTTCTTACGTTCAACCTCCACCACCTCGGCTGGGGCATTGTTTACGAAACGCTCGTTGCTAAGCTTCTTCATGACGCTGGCTAAAAATCCTTTGGTGTACTTTAGCTCTTCGGTTAGCTTGGCAATCTCCTCCTCCTCGTTAATAAACCCATCGAGGGGCACAAAAAATTCAGTTGATTTCACCATGAAGCTAGCGCTACTTTCTACCTTCTCGGTGGTGTACGCCTCCTTAACGAAACCGGCCAGCTTAATAATTACGCTTTCGATCTCAGGATTATAGTTTTGCGACGAGTTAATAAGCAGTGACAGCGACTCCTTGTTGGGAATATTCTTCTCCTGCCTAATATTGCGGATACCAGCCACAATCTCCTTCATCTCATCGAAACGGGCAAGCAGCTCGCCATCAAACTCGTTGGCCTCTGGTTGCTGAGCAACCATTATGCTATCGCCAGCTTTACGATTATCGAGCAGCTGCCATAGTTCCTCGGTTATGAATGGCATAAATGGATGCAGCAGCCTAAGCATCTTATCAAAAATGGCAAGCACTTCGCTCTGGGTTTTGGCGTCGATAGGCTTTTGGTAGGCGGGTTTAACAATCTCGAGGAACCATGATGAGAACTCGTCCCAGAATAGCTTGTAAACCTCCATAAGCGCCTCCGGTAGGCGATACTTATCGAAATGGTCGTTGAGCGTTGCCACCTCACGGCTTATCAGATTGTTTAGCCACTCAATGGCTACGGCCGAATGCTGTGGCTGAGGGATGCTAGCGTCAACTTCCCACCCTTTTACCAAGCGGAATGCATTCCATATCTTGTTGCAGAAGTTTCGCCCCTGCTCGGGCAAATTCTCATCGAAAAGCAAATCGTTACCCGCTGCGGAGCAAAGCAACATCCCCATACGCATACCATCGGCACCGTACTTTTTAACCAAATCGAGTGGATCGGGGCTATTGCCAAGCGACTTGCTCATTTTTCGGCGCTGCCCGTCGCGGACAATCCCGTGTAAGTATACAGCGCTAAATGGCTTCTGGCCACGATACTCGTAACCAGCAATAATCATACGGGCAACCCAAAAGAAAAGAATTTCGGGGGCAGTAACCAGTATATTTGTTGGATAGTAGTACTTTATATCCTCGTTATCGGGGTGGCGAATCCCATCGAAAACAGAAATTGGCCAAAGCCATGAGCTAAACCAGGTATCGAGCACATCCTCGTCTTGCCTTAAATCGGCTATGGTAAGGTTTTGGTTACCCGATTTTTCCTTAGCCAAAGCTAGCGCCTGCTCCTCGGTTTCGGCCACTACGTAACCGCCCTCGGGCAGGTACCAAGCGGGAATGCGATGCCCCCACCACAGCTGTCGCGACAGGCACCAATCCTTCACGTTCTCCATCCAGTGGCGGTAGGTATTAACAAATTTATGAGGATATATTTGTATCTCGCCGCTCTCAACGGCATCGAGTGCAGGTTTTGCCAATTCCTTCATATCGAGGAACCACTGCATACTAAGCTTAGGCTCAATTACGGCATCGGTGCGCTCGCTGTAGCCTACCTTGTTTACGTAATCCTCAACCTTGTCAAGATTCCCAGCCTTCTCTAGGTCTGGAATAATTTGCTTACGTACGGCAAACCTATCTACCCCAACGTAGAGCTGGGCTGCTTGGCTTAGAGTGCCATCATCATTAAAAATATCAACCGTTTCAAGGTTATGCTTATCGCCCAGCATGTAGTCGTTAATATCATGGGCAGGCGTTACCTTAAGGGCTCCCGTTCCGAATTCTACATCAACATACTCATCGAAAATTACCGGAACGCTACGCTTGATAAGCGGAACCAATAGGCGCTTGCCTTTAAGATGGGTGTATCGTGGGTCGTTGGGGTTAACGCAAACGGCAGTATCGCCCAGAATGGTCTCGGGGCGAGTTGTGGCAATGGTTACGTGACCATCCTCGCCATCGATAAAATATTTTAGGTAGTACAGCTTGCTTTGCACCTCTTTGTAAATCACCTCCTCATCGGATACGGCCGTTTTGGCCTGTGGATCCCAGTTTACCATACGCACACCGCGGTAAATTTTGCCCTTGTTGTACAAATCGACAAAAACCTTAATTACGCTTTCCGACAGGTTTTCGTCCATAGTAAAAGAGGTACGCTCCCAGTCGCAAGCAGCACCAAGCTTTTTAAGCTGCTCGAGGATAATCCCGCCATGCTTCTCTTTCCACTCCCAAGCGTGCTCAAGAAACTGGTCGCGAGAGAGAGTATTTTTATCTATCCCCTCGGCCTTAAGCTTGGCAACCACTTTTGCCTCGGTGGCAATAGATGCATGGTCGGTGCCGGGTACCCAGCAAGTGTTTTTACCCTGCATTTTGGCACGACGAATTAGTACATCCTGAATGGTATTGTTTAGCATATGCCCCATATGTAACACGCCGGTTACGTTGGGTGGTGGAATTACAATGCTGAATGGTTCGCGATTATCGGGAACCGAATGGAATAGCTTATTGTCATTCCAGTACTTATACCACTTGTCTTCTACCTCGGCCGGATTGTATTTTGCGGGAATCTCCATAAAATAATATATTTTGAAAAGTATAACTTTAGCAAGACCGCAAAATTAAGAAAATCTGCATATTTGTAGCTTTCTTTGCATAGCGTTTTGCATTTTGATATTGATATTTTTGGCACCACTTCATTATCTGGCAGATTTTGCAGATTGAGGATGAGATTGTTTGGTTGGTTGACCTGACAGCGTCGGCACGACCTGTCAGCGTCTAGAAAGATTGGATGATTGGATGATTGGATGTTAGATGTTAGATGTTGGATGTTAGATATTAGATGGTGGTCTTTTGACTTTTTGACTTTTAAACTTTAAACTTTAAACTTTAAACTAAAAATTCGCCCCCCTTAGTTAGAGCTAGTTGTGCTTGGATTATTTATTTTTT
>CAZTFJ010000230.1:3435-4276 GCA_964612255.1 uncultured Rikenellaceae bacterium
GAAACCCGCTTTTGCTTGTATAATGCTTTTTATAGCCGGCCTCTGTGAAACGGGTTTGGCCATTGGGCTAAAGTATTCCGAGGGCTTTTCGCGCCTTTGGCCATCGGTTTTTACGGTTGTTTCTATGGCAATAAGCGTATGGCTACTTTCCATTTCGCTAAAGGTTTTACCCGTGGGTTCTGCTTACGCAGTGTGGACAGGTGTTGGCGCCACTTTTACTGCAATTCTTGGAATGATGCTTTTTAACGAATCGCGCGATGTGCTAAAAATATTATTTATTCTGATGATTGTGGCGGGGCTCATTGGACTTAGAATAATATCGAAATAAAAATGCAAAGCAATAAATTGGGCTTTGTTTAGTTATTGATGTGTAAACCCTAAACCAAACTATATGCAAATTAGAACCCTAACCCTTGCCGCTATTGCCATTCTTCTATCTATCAATTCGTTTTCGCAGCAAAAAAGTTTAAAAGATGAGGCCGTTCGGGTTTTTCTCGATTGCAATGGTTGCGATACCGAGCACATAAAAAAAGAGTTAAACTTTGTAAACTATATGCGCGACCGCAACGATGCGCAGGTTCACATTCTCTCTACTCGCGAAACTAATGGCGCTGGAGGAGTAAGCCATACATTTTTCTTTATTGGTCAAAAGGAGTTTGCCACCCAAGCCGACACCCTCTCGTTTTCGCTACCTGCCGACGCCACACCCGATGAAACCCGAACCAAACAGGAAAATACCATTAAGCTAGGGCTAGTTCGGTACATAGCAAAAACCCCTTATGCCAACTTAATAAATATTTCTATTGATAATATACAAGTGCTAATATATTATTAATATTAT
>CAZTFJ010000230.1:4289-5113 GCA_964612255.1 uncultured Rikenellaceae bacterium
GGCTTAACGAAGAGGACTCTGAGGTTACCGATAAATGGAACAGCTGGGTTTTTGAACTTGAAGCCAGCACTTTTTTCGATGCAGAGCAATCGTACAAATACTTTAGTAGCAGCACATCAATTGGCGCTCAAAGGGTAACCGAAAATCTTAAAGTTGAAATTGAGGCCGATTATTACTTTAGCAAAGATCAGTATATTTTTGACGACACAACCATATACAGCACAACCAACGAAAAAGAGTTTGAGCATCTTTTGGTAAAGAGCATAAGCAACCACTGGTCAGTTGGCTATAGTGCAGATATTGAGTCGAGTTTATACGAAAATTATTCGCTAAACCTTAAATTATACCCTGCCATTGAGTACAACCTATTCCCCTACACTGAATCGAACCGCAAGCAGCTTCGCTTTCTGTATGCTGCGGGGGTAAGGCACTTTAACTATATCGACAGTACAATTTACAACAAAACCGAGGAAACACTTCTAGGGCATGAGTTAGGTATTGCTGCCCAGTTTAAGCAAAAGTGGGGCACCATAAACATCTCGCTAGAAGGTAGCAACTACTTTCACAACTTCTCTTTTAACCGCCTAAGATTTAATGCACACCTAAACCTTAGAATTTACAAAGGTTTATCGTTAACCATTTATGGTGGTGCCCAGCTTGTGCACGATCAGCTAAACCTACCCAAGGGCGATGTGTCGAGCGAAGATGTTTTGCTAAGGCGCAAGGAACTTGCCTCGCAATACAACTACTGGGGCAGCGTTGGGCTAACCTACTCGTTTGGGTCCATTTACAACAATGTGGTGAACCCACGGTTTGGGAACTAG
>CAZTFJ010000231.1:0-5101 GCA_964612255.1 uncultured Rikenellaceae bacterium
AAGGTCGAGAAGGAGCATGAGGAGCGTTACCTAAAACTGCTTAAGAATGTTGAAGAGGGTAAAGTTTTTGAGAAAGACGAGGAAGTTGTTTGGATGTGTCGTAAGTGTGGTTATCATCATAAAGGTAAAAAGGCACTTATGAATTGCCCCGCATGTCAGCACCCAATGGAATACTTCGAGGTGTTGGCTGAGAACTATTAATTCTTAATTATTTTATACAAAAGAGGCTGCCCAATAGGTTTAGGCAGCCTCTTTTGTAATATTCTTGGGGTTATTTTTTAACCTTAATGGTGCAACCAATAGCCTTGGTAACTGTGGGGTTGGGTTTTTGCCCAGCCAAAAGTGCATCTATAGCATTGGCTAGATAAGTCTCGGTTACCTTGGTAGCGTCTTTGTAGTTATTGTCAATTGTACCAATATACTCTACAATTAAATTGTCTCCCATTTTGTTTAGCAAGTAAACGTGAGGAGTGCGAGTGGCGCCGTAAACTGGGTAAACTTTTTGCCCCTCATCAAAAAGGTATGCAAAAGGAAAACTTTTCTCGTTGGCGCGCTCAATCATCTTTTCGTAACTGTCCTGAGGCTGAACGGCTGGGTCGTTAGGGTTAATGGCAATTACAGGGTAGCCTTTAGAGGCATACTCATTGTGTAGCTCAATAATTCTATCCTCATAAGCAATGGCATAAGGACAGTGGTTGCAGGTGAAAATAACCACAAACCCTTTGGCATCGGCATAATTAGCCATCGATACCATTTCCCCATCAACATTTTTTAGGCTAAAATCAGTTGCCTTGTCGCCAACTTTGTATCCTTGGCCAAAGGCTGTGGTTGCTGCCAAGGCAATCATTGAAATAATAAAAAACATTTTTTTCATAGCAATTGTTTTTGGTTTGAATTGATTTACTGATAAAATGATTCTACCGCATCTTTAAGTTCCTGATAAGTAAACTCTTTCTCAAAAAACTCACGCTTAGTATCATTGTAGATTAAGGTTGCAGGTATCGATCCACTCCATGATGAGTCAACCCTGTTTATCCAGCTGTTAGCATCGGCGTCGTCGAGCATAACAATATCTGATTTAATTCCCTGTTCCTTAACAAAGGGCAACAGCCTGCTCTGGTAGTGATTGGGAAAATCGAGATTAACCAGTATAACCTTCAGCTTATGTTTTGAATACTCTTGGGCTATCTGCTCAAAGTAAGGAATTTCTTTAACGCAGGGAGCACACCAAGTTGCCCAAAAGTTTACAATATATAAGGTGTCGGTATTTTTATTCAGGAGTGGTTCAATACCAGAAAAATCAACAATGGCAATGTCGTTTTCAGCTTCTAATGAGGTGTTTGGGGTATTGGCGCAGGATGTGGCGACCATAATTAGCGTTGCAAATAAAACAAATTTTTTCATGGTTGTACCTAATTAATTGTAACAGCTGTTTAATGTAAAAATACGATATTAGAACAAAATGTCAACACTAATGTTTAACCCGATGAAATTTTGATATACCTTTGGTATAAAATATTTTAGCAAACCGATTTGTAAACCCTAAATCTATTAAGACCTATGACATCAAAAAGTTACAAGTTTATTTTTACTATAATGATTGGAGCACAGCTACTATTTGGGTGTAAAACCAACGAGCCAATACCGCCTGTGGCACAAAAGATTCCTTATGAAATGGAGATGCATGGTGATAAGCGAGTTGACCCGTACTATTGGATGAATGAGCGCGATAGCGACGAGGTAATAAACTACCTTAACGCCGAGAATGCCTACACCGATGCGGTAATGAAGGAAACTGAAGATTTTCAGGAATCTTTATTTCAGGAGATAAAAGGGCGTATTAAGGAGCAGGATGAATCGGTTCCCTATTTTGAGAATGGATACTATTATTACACTCGCTACGATGAGGGTAAGGAGTATCCAATTTACTGTCGTAAAAACAAATCGTTAGATGCTGACGAGGAGGTAATGCTTGATGTGAACGAAATGGCCGATGGTTACGCTTTCTACTCTGTAGTTGGTGTAAATGTTTCGCCCAACAATAATCTGGTTGCCTTTGGCGTCGATACCGTTAGCCGCAGACAGTACACTATCTATTTTAAAAACCTTGAAACGGGTGAGCTGCTCAATAGCCAAATTCCTAATACAACCGGTGGTCTTGCTTGGGCCAACGATAATGAAACAGTTTTTTATACCATGAAAGATGAGGCGCTTCGTCCTGACAGAATTTTTAGGCATAGCCTAAGCCAACAAGGAAGCGATAACGATATTCTGGTATACGAAGAGAAGGATGAAACATACAATGCCTTTGTTTACAAATCAAAATCGAAAGATTACATCTTTTTTGGGTCGGGGAGTACGCTTAGCACCGAGTATAGTTACCTCGATGCCAGTAAACCTTTTGGCAAACTTAAAGTAATTCAGCCACGCGAAAAGGGGCTTGAGTACTCGGTTACCCACTACGGTAACAAGTTTTACATCATTACCAACCTAGATGCCAAAAACTTTAGGCTGATGGAGACTCCCATTAGCCAAACCCAGAAAAAATATTGGAAAGAGGTAATTCCACATCGCAACGATGTGCTAGTTAGTGGCATAGAGGTGTTTAAAGATTTTATGGTGATAGATGAGCGTAAGGATGGGCTAAAGCAGCTGCGTATTATAAATCAGCAAACGGGTAAGGAGCACTATCTCGACTTTGGCGAGGAGGTTTATAGCGCTTACATTTCAATTAACCCTGAGTACAACACATCGCTTTTGCGTTATGCTTACACTTCAATGACAACCCCTTTCTCAACCTACGATTACAATATGGAAACGGGCGAAAAAACTTTGCTTAAGCAAACAGAGGTGCTGGGCGATTTTGCGCCAGAAAATTACGAAACCAAACGTCATTGGGTTGAGGCTCGCGATGGGAAAAAAGTACCCATATCGGTAGTTTACCGCAAGGGCTTACAGAAAAATGGACAGAACCCAGCTCTTATTTATGGGTACGGGTCGTATGGTGCCTCTATGGATCCGTACTTTAGCTCGGCTCGCTTGAGCTTGCTCGATAGGGGTTTTGTATACGTAATTGCTCATATAAGAGGAGGTGAGGAGCTTGGCCGTGAGTGGTACGAGGATGGTAAGCTGCTTAAAGAGATGAACACCTTTACCGATTTTATAGATTGTTCAAAGTTTTTAATTGATAACAAGTACACAAGCCCCGATAAACTTTTTGCAATGGGCGGTAGCGCTGGCGGACTATTAATGGGTGCCGTTGCAAATATGCAACCCGATTTGTATGAACGTATTATTGCGCAAGTGCAATTTGTTGATGTGGTTACCACTATGCTCGATACTTCAATCCCGCTAACAACTGGCGAGTACGACGAGTGGGGTAATCCTAACGATGAGCAATTCTACCACTACATGAAATCCTATTCGCCTTACGATCAGGTATCGGCTCAGAACTATCCCAATATGCTGGTTACAACTGGTTATCACGATTCACAAGTTCAGTATTTTGAACCGGCCAAATGGGTTGCTAAGCTTCGCGATACTAAAACTGATGATAATTTGCTGCTCTTTAAGGTTGATATGGAGGCTGGCCACGGTGGAGCATCGGGTCGATTTAAATCGTTACGTGAGGTTGCTTTTGAGTATGCTTTTATGTTTCACTTATTGGATATTGAAAAGTAAATATTTCTAAATAGATTTTCAAGCCAGTCAGCAATATTAATTTGTTGACTGGCTTTGTTTTAACCCATATTATTGACCGGCCATCGTCCGAAGGTTCCTGCCAAAGTAAGAAAAATGGCAGCGTCAGTTTAACAAAACCCTATACCAAATTTAGTTTTATGCCTATTTTCTCATCCCTTTGATTTTTCCCTTTCCTTTTTTTCATTACATTTAGCTATGCTAATCATAATTCAAGCATAATTTGATAAATACAAAAGTTGTTACCTGAAGAGATGCTCAGTGTAAATGATTGGTGGTATAATGCCAAATTATTTATTTTGGCAGGCATAATTATTTTTAACAGAAAAATCTGATAGATGAAAAGAATACTAGTTGTTTCGCAGCGTAATTCATGCCGGTCGCAAATGGCCGAAGGGTGGCTTAATTACTATGGTCGTGGCGAAGTTGTTGTTGATAGCGCAGGGATTGTTCCTACCGAACTCGATATGTTTGCAGCCAATGCAATGACCGAAGCCATTATTGATATTAGCTCATACAAAGCTAAGGGTTTGCCTCAGGTTACCGACAACGAGTACAATTACGTCTTAGTCCTATCAACAGATATAAAACAGGTTTTGCCTGTTTTTAAGGGTAACCCCAGAGTTTATGAGTATCCATTCCCCGATGTGGCAGAACTCGATCTTGAAGAGGAAGCAAAGAAGAAAGCCTACGGTGAACTCCGCGATGAGCTGGAGAATTTTTGTTTCGACTTTATTCATCAAAAAATTAAGCCGTTGATTTAGCGCTATGGTTCAACAGATAAACATTACCCTTCCAGCATTTAATCGTGGAATCCATTTAGTTACCCATTTGGTTGAGAGGCAATTACCAGCATTGCCTAAAGCCGGTGTATTACACATATTTATACAGCACACCTCTGCTGGGCTTACAATTAACGAAAATGCTGACCCAACTGTACGCGAAGATTTTAACGAATTTTTTAATAGGCTTGTATGCGAGAATCAATCTTGGTATAGGCACACGCTTGAGGGCCCCGACGATTTGCCAGCCCATGTAAAAGCTTCGCTTATTGGGTTTAACCTAACAATACCAATAGCCAATGGGAAGCTTGCACTTGGAACTTGGCAAGGCATTTATCTGTGCGAATTTAGGAATAGGGGAGGTGCTCGAAAACTACTAGCTTCCATTGTGTCGTAAGTTTCACTATTTAGCTTAATTGTAGGTTTCTGGTTGTAATTGTTCAAAATATATCATACTTTTGCTTTCAATATTTTTGATAAACAAGAGATTTTTGAAAAAACAATAACTTCCATTTTTATACAAAACATTTTGGTATGGATAAACTTCTTTTATTAGGCGATGAGCTATCACATAAACTTGATGATTATTTTGTATTTCCTTATCGATAATCTTAAATGCC
>CAZTFJ010000232.1:0-2619 GCA_964612255.1 uncultured Rikenellaceae bacterium
TTAAATAAATATGATAGTTGAGTTTGTCAACGTGAACACTTCCTTCTTTTAAAATAATTTTACCTGGCTTGAAATCCTTGTCAAGGAATTGTTTTCTGTTCTCTTTTATTTGTTGATAGTAAGGACTTGCACGTTCTATTAATAAATTCTCATTGGCTGCAAAACGGAGGGAGGCATAAAGCAATGCTGATACAAATAAAAATGTTTTCATAATATTGGTTTTAGGTTAATTAATGTAGGTGTTTTATATGGATTTACTTAACAAAAAATATTCCAAAATAGCCTAATTAATTAGCATTTTATGCGCTTAAATAAATATTTCTATTTGTAGTTTACACCAAGCTAACTAATAAAATAAATTTGAACACATTATTTGTTAATAAATAGCAATAATATTATGTTTTACACAAATATACTCAATACAATCTATAATGTATTATGGTTTTTTACACTTTTTTGTTGAGTTAAAATATCATAAATAGTTGTATCCAATTACTTACGGCTTATTAAATTAACTTTCCAAATTTTCACAAATGATTTTTTTACACTAAAATTGTATTTAAAATAAAACACTCTATTGTTAACCTATTCTAAAAATTTATTTATGAAAAGATTTTTGTTTTTATTTCTAATGTTTGCAGCTTTCAGTTTGCAAGCTCAAATAAGCACTTTTGAGCTAAGTAATGGTCTCACTGTTATTGTAAACCAAGATTCTTCAACCCCTTCGGTTTTTGGTAGTATAGTTGTAAAAGCGGGTTCTGTTGACGAACCCACAGATGCAACCGGTTTGGCTCACTACCTTGAACACATGCTATTTAAAGGATCACAAAATGTTGGTACTATCGATTGGAATAGTGAAAAAGAACATTACCAAAAAATTATTGCACTGTATGATGAACTAGCAAAAACACCTGAGGAGGGTAGAGAAGCTATTCAGCAACAAATCAATGATGAGTCATTAAAGGCAGGTCAATACACCGTTAATAATGAGTTTAGCAATCTTATTCAAGCCATTGGCGGAACCTCGTTAAATGCTGCTACAAGTTACGATATGACCTACTACTTCAACGTATTTCCATCATTCATGTTAAAAAAGTGGCTCGTACTACAGGCCGATAGATTTGAAAATCCTGTGTTTCGAGGATTTCAGGCCGAACTAGAAACAGTTTATGAAGAAAAGAATATGTATAGCGATGATGCTTTCCAAGTTCTATTCGAAGAGTTTAATGCGTTAATTTATGGAGAGGGAAACCCTTATGCTCGGCCAATTATTGGTCATACTGAACATTTAAAAACTCCATCGTTGAGTAAACTAATCGAATTTTACAACACGTATTACGTCCCTTCAAATATGGCATTAATCCTTTCTGGCGATATTGATGCCAATGAAGTAAAGGAACTAGTAGAGCAAACCTTAGGCAAGTGGGAACCCAAAGACGATATTAAGAGAGCAAATATTAGTGAACCTAATATTGATAAGAGTATAACTGTTAAAAAGAAGTTAACCCCTATGCCATTATTAATGATGGGGTACAAGGGAGTAAAATCTGGTTCTAACGACGATTATAAATTAGATGTGCTAAGCAATGTGCTTTCTAATAGAAATAGCACTGGTATTCTCGATAAACTTGTACTAGATGGCGATGTGCAAAATGTATCTGTATCAGTTTCTTCTCAACGACAAGCAGGTGGGATAACTATAATTGGAGTTCCTGTTTACGATGGCTTGCAAAGAAATTATGGTTCATTAAAAGGAGTGGAGAAAAATATAACCAATGCCCTTGAGCAAGTGATGAAAGGTCAAATTGACGATTGGTTAATTGCATCTGTAAAAGATGAACTTATCATAAATTTCGAATTGTCAAAAGAATCAAATATGAGCTATGGTATGATGCTCGCTCAGGCTTATGGTACAGATACACCGTTAGAGGAACTTGAAAATTATGTTGATCTCATCAATAAAGTAACAAAGGAGGATGTAATTGCTGTTGCAAAAAAATACTTTGATGCTCCTTACATCGCAATGCAATCTTTAGTTGGCGAACCAAAAAAGGATAAGCTGGCTAAACCAAAGTATAAACCAATTGTACCTGCTGCAGGTAAAACATCTGCATTTGCACAACAGTGGTTAAGCGAGAAGGTTGATGTGCCCCCATTCAAACCAATCGATTTCGAGAATGATTTTTCAAAGGGTGAATTAGCTAAGGGTGTTACCTTATTCCATACAGAGTATCCTGAGAGCAATATCTTTTCGTTAACTATTAAGTATGGAGCGGGTAGTGCTGTTATTCCTGGGCTCGACTATAGTGTTAGCCTTATGAATAGAGCAGGCATTATGGCGCTTCATACTCCATATGAATTAAAAAAGGAGTTTAGCAAGCTGGGGTGTACAGTTAATTTTTTTAACAACAAAAGCTATACGTACGTTACGCTTCGTGGAAAGGAATCAAGCTTGGCTAAAGCATGCCAATTGCTTTCGCGTACATACCTAATGCCTTCACTTGACGAAAAACAGCTAAACAGTCTTATAGGTAGCCAGCTGGGGTCTAGAAGGACAGGTCGGTTTTACGGCAGCAGTTCCGTAAGGTGCATATTTTTCAAGCTCTTTTTTGCTTTCTT
>CAZTFJ010000232.1:2629-5071 GCA_964612255.1 uncultured Rikenellaceae bacterium
AAGGATATTCAATCGGCTGCATTAAGTGAGTATTTAAGGTATGGAGAAAATTCTAGCTACCTAAATAGATTGTCTAACGATGAGGTAATAGGACTCACTGTGTCTAAACTTGCTGCAAACTTTATAAATGCTACACATTTTGAAACGTCGGTTCACTATACAGGAAAGTATTCATACGATGAAGTTCAAAATATACTTACTAAGAACTTTGCCTTCCCTTCAAATCTAAAACCTAGCACTTCGCCCGTTTCAACACCACAAGCGCAGTATACCGAGAATACTATTTTTATGTATAACAATCGGAATGCTCGACAGGGTGAAGTATATCTCTTTATACCTGGAGAGGAGTATCAACTCCAGCACAGACCAGTTTTAGATGCGTTTAACCAGTACTTTGCCGGTGGTTTTAATGGTCTAGTTCTGCAGGAACTGCGCGAACTTCGTTCGTTTGCCTACACCGCAAGCGCAAATTATAGCATTCCACCTGTACCGGGTCGTAAATCTATGTTTACTGGTTATATCGGAACGCAAGGCGATAAAACGCTTGATGCAATTAATGAGTTTATTAAGTTGATTAACGAAATGCCGGAATATCCTGAGAGAATTGATAACATAAAGGATTATCTATTTCAGGCTACCGTAACATCTTCGCCATCAAAACGCCAACTTACTCAAACTGTTGAAAGTTGGATGAATTCAGGTTATACTGAGGATCCTCGTATTAAATTGTCTGAAGCATACAACTCAGTTGAGTTTGATGATATATTAAACTTCTATAAGCAGAAAATTAAGAGCAAACCCATAGCCATTGGTATTGTTGCAAATAAAAAATTGGTTGATAAGAAGCAGCTAAAAACCTTGGGTAAAGTTATAAATGTAAGCAGTAATAAGATTTTTAAATATTAAACCATACCAAAGGATTACTTGGGGCTGTTCATTTGAGCAGCCCTTTTTTTGTTTCACAAATTTTGGTGCTGAACAAATACATAACTCCCTTTGTTTTAATATAAAAATAACTACAATGAAAACTTTGTATCTGTCAATCATGCTTTTATTGAATTTTGGTTCGATAGATTTATTTCAAAACAATGATGATATGAACAATAATAAAATGGAAATCGCCACCCTGGGGGCTGGTTGTTTTTGGTGTGTAGAGGCAATTTTTTTGCGAGTAAATGGAGTAGAGGAGGTGGTCTCGGGGTACTCAGGTGGCAAAATTGCAAATCCAACATATCGAGAGGTGTCATCGGGGTTGACTGGCCACGCCGAGGTGGTTCAGGTAAAGTTTAACCCTTCTGTAATTAGCTATGCTAAAATTTTGGAAATATTCTTCAAAACCCATAATCCCACTATGCTTAATAGGCAGGGTGCCGATGTGGGTACACAGTACCGGTCGGCCATATTCTATCATAGCGATGAACAAAAAACCGTGGCTGAAGAGGTGAAACAAATGCTCGATGGAGCAGGTGTATGGAACGACCCAATTGTTACTGAAATATCTCCATTTACTGCCTTTTATAAGGCAGAGGATTACCATCAGGATTATCTCACTAATAACAAACGGCAACCATACTGTCAGATGGTTATAATGCCTAAAATTGAGAAGTTCGAAAAGCTATTTAAAGATTATTTAAAGCAATAGTGTAAGCGCTAATTCTTTTTTGTATTATCATATTGGTATATACCCTTTTGCTTTGCACATATCTTTTCTACCTTTGCAGCTAATTTAAAATTAGTATGTAATGCGGTTTAAAATTATTTTGATGCCACTTATTTTTCTTGTTGTGGCTACATCTTGCTCTGTTAATAAGCAGCTGGTGGAACTTGAGAATGATGGCAGTAAAGCTTTATCTGAAAAGAACTACGAGCAAGCATTCGCAGCTTTCGATAGTATTATTTCAATAAATAAAGCAAAGGGGAAAGAAACTTCTGGCGTAATTTATCGCGATGCGGGCATTGCTGCTTATGAGTTGGGCAATACAAAAAAGGCTATTGAATATATAGAACAAGCGAAAGGGCTTGAAAGTGCCAATGCATTAGCCTATTTTAGCTTAGCAAAGGCGTATCTGAAAATTGATAACCTATCGCGCGAGATTATTAACCTTGACACCTACCTTGAAAAATATCCTGAGGGTGAGGATGTAAACCAAGTCCGTTGCCAACTTTATATAGCCTATGTTAAAAGCGAGAATTGGAGTTATGCCTCATCGCTTTGGAATGGTTTGAATGAAAACTGCAAGAGTACTGCAAATGTATTGAAAGCACGTTTACAAGAGCTAAGACAGGGCGAGGATTGGCCATCAATTATACTAGTTGCAAAAAAGTTGCTTAAGCTGGAAAAGAATAATTTAGAAGCTAAGGAAGCATTGGCATTAGGGCTTTATACAACATCCGACGAGAGTTATCAGACACAGGGGGCGGCTCATATTCTTGAGCATATGC
>CAZTFJ010000233.1:0-1168 GCA_964612255.1 uncultured Rikenellaceae bacterium
TTTTTCCGACCATGGGAGGCGGATAGTATTTTTTTGAAGGAGCTTAAAAAGGAAACGGCCGATTTTTTCGATTTCACAAATACAAGCACCTTGCTCATATCCTCATTCTCATTGAGCAGGAGTTCAAGTAAATTTACCTTGGTGTGGAAATTGGGCACATGGTATCCACGCTGAGCAATACGCTCGATTGGTGTGCCGTGCGGATTCACAACAATGCGCTGCGGGGTAATTAGGTTGTTGGCTATAAATTCTTCAACCTCGGGTGAGATTGTGGCCGAGAACAATAGATTTTGCCTTTTGACAGGCAGTAAGTCTATTGCACTTACCAGCTGCTGGCGCAGACCAAGGCTTAGCATTTCGTCAACCTCATCAATTACAAGCCTTTTTACCGATTTTAGGCGAAGTACCCCTGTAAACGACAAATCGATAAGCCTACCGGGTGTGGCCACTAGAATATCGAGTCCATCGTAAACCATTTGCTTCTGGGTGTTGATATTTGTATCGCCATAAACACCAGCCGAGCGGATATCGTAGTACTTGGTTAGCTTTTTTATCTCCTCTACAATTTGTACCACTAGCACACGTGTAGGCGCCAGAATTAAGACCCGTGGTTCGCGCTGCCTAGAGTACGTGATCATATTGAGCAGCGGCAAAAGGTAGGCAAAGGTTTTACCTGTACCGGTTTGCGCTATGCCAATGGTATCTTTACCCGACATAATAGCCGGAAAAGCCTTGGTTTGAATGGGCGTTGGGTTAATGTACTCCAAATCGGCTAAAGCCTGTAGGAATTGTTTTTTGATATTTAGCTCTTCGAATGTCATGTGTTTTCGGTAATCGGTAATCAGTAATCGGTAGTCGGTAGTCGGTAATTGGTTATCGGTAATCAGTAATCGGTTATCGGTATCTCAAACTACCTACCTCTTTTTCTTCCTTTTATTGTTCTTTTTCTGCTTCTTGTTTGCCTCAAACTCTTCCTGTTCCTTTATTAGCGTTTGCCAATCGTGCGATGAATCCTCGGAAAAATCAATGGTTGCCTGCGCCCCAGATGATCCTGGCGTTGGGGTTGACCTTGGACTGTATCGTTTCGGCCACCTTCTCCGCTTCACTGACGGTCATGTCCTCGCCGCCCACCACGATGGTGCCCTCGGTCGCCGAGAGGATGCCGCCT
>CAZTFJ010000233.1:1178-5060 GCA_964612255.1 uncultured Rikenellaceae bacterium
CTGACTCCTCGGAAAAATAAATGGTTCCCTGATACTAGCTGCTACTAATTGATAGAACGGCAATGGGGTTGTGCAAGTACTTTTCAATTTCTTTAAGCATTGGTTGCTCCTCGGTGCTGCAGAACGACACCGCTTTTCCGCGCTGGGTTCCACGTCCGGTACGCCCTACCCTATGGACATAGTTTTCGGCCACATCGGGCAGGTCGTAATTAATAACAAATTCAACATTGGGAATATCTATGCCTCTTGCGCTAACATCGGTAGCAATAAGCACCCTGTTTTTTCCGCTTCGGAAATTCTCCATCACTTCAGTTCGTTCACCCTGATCCTTACTGCTGTGGATGGTTTGACTTGCAATATTAACCCTCTCTAAAGCCTTAGCAACACGCTCTGCCCGCACCTTGGTACGCACAAAAACCAAGATTTTACTCTCTGGGTTTTCGTTGATAAAATGCTCAAGGAAAAACCGCTTGTCGTCCATCTCGATAAAAGCAACTGAGTGGTCGATATTTTTCGACACAGGATCTTTTGGTGATATATGAATACGCACAGCATGCTGAACTAAACCGTAGGCTAAATCTTTAATTCTATCGTTAATGGTAGCCGAGAAGAATAGCGTTTGCCTATTACGAGGTATGCGCCTTATGAGCTGTTCCATATCGTTAATAAAGCCTAGCTCTAGCATATGGTCAGCCTCATCAATAATAAGTATTTCAACCGCTTTAAACGATAAAAAACCTTGGCTTGCCAAATCGAACATACGACCTGGTGTGGCTATAAGCACATCTACCCCATTTTTTAACAAGCCAATTTGCGGATCCTGTTTAACGCCACCATACACACCAACAATATGCAAACCAATGCCTTGCGACAAGTCTTTATACACATTGGCCACCTGAATGGCTAGCTCATGCGTGGGGACCATAACCAAACAGCGCGTTTCGTAGGCACTAACCCTCGAAAGTTTTGAACTTAGTTTTTGAACTGTAGGAATGGCGTATGCTGCAGTTTTACCCGTACCGGTTTGAGCAATTGCCAGTACATCCTCGCCCTTTAGCGTTGGGGAAATTGCCCTGTACTGAATGTCGGTGGGCCTTTTAAAGCCAAGCTTTGCCAAGTTTTGCTTTAGCGCGGGGGTAAAATTATACTGTTCGAACCTCATAAAAATCTATCATCCAAATTAGCTGCAAAGATAGTAAATTGTTTCACTTACAGCGAGATTACTTGAAATGCAAAAGTCCGAGTGCAATTAAATGTCGCACCCGGACTTTTAGTAAATGGTGTTAATTATACTATTTTAATCCGCTACGTTCAAGCAGTGCATCTACAGATGGTTCATGGCCACGGAAACGAAGATAAAGAGTCATAGGATGCTCGCTACCCCCTTTCGACAGGATATTATCGCGGAACGATTGAGCTGTTTCCTTATTGAAAATTCCTTTCTCTTTGAAAAGCGAGTACGCATCGGCATCGAGTACCTCGGCCCATTTGTAGCTATAGTAACCAGCGGCGTATCCTCCGCCAAAAATATGGCTAAAAGCAGGGCTAAAGGCTGTTCCTGCAACATGAGGTAACACGTTGGCTCTTTGCATATACTTATTCTCAAAAGCTACAACATCGCCATTAAATGGCTTTTCAATACCATGCCATGCCATATCAACTAAACCAAAGCTAAGCTGACGGATGGAAAGATTACCAGCCAAAAAGTTTTGGCTATCGATAATGGCCTGAACCATTTTTTGTGGGATAGGCTCGCCAGTTTGATAATGAACGGCAAACATGTCGAGATACTCCTTTTCAACAGCCCAGTTCTCCATTATTTGCGATGGTAGTTCCACAAAATCTTGATAAACCGATGTTCCCGATAGGCCTGGGTAGGTTGTGTTGGCAAAAATACCGTGCAACGCGTGCCCAAATTCATGCAGGAATGTGGTAACCTCGTTGAAAGTTAGCAGCGATGGGGTATCTTTTGTTGGCTTGGTGAAGTTTGTAACAATGGAAATTAATGGGCGAATATTTTCGCCATCAACAATTTGCTGACTACGGTAGCTGGTCATCCAAGCGCCACCGCTTTTGCTCTCGCGGGGGAAAAAGTCGAGGTACAGTAACGACAGAAACGAACCATCGGCATCAACAACCTCAAAAACCTTAACATCGGGATGGTATACAGGAACATTTGTTACCGGCTTAAACGAAATACCATAGAGTTTATTGGCCAGCATAAATACGCCCTCTTGAACCTTCTCGAGCTGGAAGTATGGTTTTAATTCCTCTTCGTTAAAGTTGAATAGCTTAGTTTTTAGCTTTTCGGTGTAATAAGCCCAGTCCCACTTCTCAATCTTATGGTTTACGCCCAGCTCTTTAGCCAGCGCTTCAACTTGCTTTAGCTCATTGTTGGCAGCAGGCAGCGATGCGGTAAGCAACTCCTCAAGAAAATCGGATACTTTGTTTGCCGATTCGGCCATACGGTTTTCAAGCACATAATCGGCATACGAATTGTACCCCAACAGGTTAGCCATTTGCAACCGAAGGTTCACAATACGCTTAATGGGCTGGGTGTTATCATTCTCGTTTCCATTAAAACTACGCTTACTATACTCCCGATAAATCTTTTCACGCAGGTCGCGACGTTCAGAGTACTTAAGAAATGGGGCATACATTGGCATATGTAGTGAAATTACCCAACCATCCAATCCCTTTTGCTGTGCTGCTTGTGCTGCAGCATCAACAAGGCTTTTGGGTAATCCAGCCAGCTCGTCCTCTTTGGTCAGATGCAAGTAGTATGCATTGGTTTCGGCAAGCACGTTTTCGCTAAATTGTAACGATAGTTCAGATAGTTCACGGGTAACCTCACGGTACTTCTCTTTATCGTCGTTGCTAAGGTTAGCACCGCTGCGTACAAATCCTTTGTAGGTATTCTCAAGCAGGGTTTGCTGTTCAGCAGTAAGCTGCTGTTTATCAACCTCATTGTAAACCTGCTTAACACGGGCAAAAAGTTTTTCGTTTAGGTTGATATCGTTCTGAAAATCGGTGAGTTTGGGAGCAACCTCACGAACAACCTTTTGCAAAGTTGTATCGGTATGGGCATAATTCAAATTAAAAACTATACTAGTTATATCGCCCAGCTGTTTGCCCGAAAAGGCTAGCGCCTCTATTGTGTTGGCAAAAGTAGGAGCATCCGGTTCGTTTATAATTGCATCGATATCGGC
The DNA here is from genome assembly GCA_964612255.1 of uncultured Rikenellaceae bacterium. Lineage (GTDB taxonomy): Bacteria > Bacteroidota > Bacteroidia > Bacteroidales > Tenuifilaceae > Perlabentimonas. Next base: position 4,388 of record CAZTFJ010000233.1, read on the forward strand.
TCGCGCCTCAGCAATAGCCGAATCGATAGCTGGAACGTAGTGCTCATGGGTTATCTTATCGAATGGCGGTGCATTGTGAGGAGTGTTAAACTTTGTAAGAAGGGGGTTTTGGTTCGATTCTGGTCCATTGCACGAAACCATTGTAAACCCAATAATACCTGTCATCATAATTATTCTTAGTGTTCTCATAGTTTGATTTAAAAATTTTGCAAAGAAACAAAATTTTTAGCGTTTACGACTATGACTTTTGGCACTACCAACCGTCTAAAACCAAATTTGTTTGGCAAAAGTGCTATTTTTTTGTATATTGAAGGGTTGGTCTTTTGGGGTGTTTAAAGTTTAGCATACTCCAAATTTTCTTGTCTAGTTAAAAATAAAAAAAACCTTTAATATGACTGAAAATCAGAAGTTAGATCAGATAGCGATTACGGTAAAGTCGCATAAGTTATTAAAGAAATTGTTGAAGGAGAATCCCAAACTAGAGGAGATTATGCGTAATGCTCGCAACGAAACCGAAGCGTTAATTGGGGTTCGCAATTGGGTTATGGGATACCTTAAAGAAAGGCCTGTAGCCTACGAATTTTACAAACGAACAAAGAAAGGCAGAGAATGGTTTGAAAAGCTAACATGGCAAGACTATGCTGCAATACGAATATTAGATTACATTGATAAT
>CAZTFJ010000234.1:0-588 GCA_964612255.1 uncultured Rikenellaceae bacterium
TGACTAAAGATAACACATAGTTTTAAAGAATTTAGACAATTTCTAGACAAGCGAGAGAGAAGTTTTGCACTGTGGGTTGCCATTAAGCTTGGAGGATTGTAGATGGGTGTTGTATGAGCAATAGTACTCCTTCGTTACCACACGATAAAATCGTGCGGGAGCAAGGGAACCAATTAAATAATATGATTGTCCGACTAAAGATTGTTTTGTCCCTAACGGGACAATAACTGAACCATCAATTGTTTGTTCTACCGATATTTTGTCCCTAACGGGACTGTGCAATATCGGTAGAAAAAATGTAGCCCTACAGGTCAGTGTCCCTTAGGGACACAATATTTGATAGCTATTAATCGTGTTTATTCCAAAATTAATCGGACAGTATTGATTAAATAATATGATTGTCCGCTAACATGCCAAGTATAAACATTATCCCACATCATTGCGAAAACTCACTCAAAATTTTTGGGCATAATGTATTGATGACAGAAACTTAATTAACGGGCGTCATCGCTTCGTCTCAAAGTACGAGACCTTCCTGCCGGAAGGCAAGTTCGCAATGACGCTAGGGCTTTAGGTATCACAGCATAC
>CAZTFJ010000234.1:598-1371 GCA_964612255.1 uncultured Rikenellaceae bacterium
AATGACTAATCTGGGTTTATTATAACAAAACATTTTGGTAATTGCCACGGGCTTTACTTCGACAGGCTCAGCAACCAGCCCGTGGCAACCGAAAATTAAAGTATTAATTTAAACAACTTCTTAAACAATAATTAAAGGTACTCGGCAATGGTATTTAGTAGTTCAATTCGCCTAACAGGTTTCGATAGGTAGGCATTACAACCTGCCGCAAGGCAAATCTCCTTGTCGCCGGTCATAGCATAGGCTGTAAGCGCAACAATAGGAATATCGACATTGCGTTGCCGTAGAATTTTTGTTGCCTCAATGCCTGTAATCTCGGGCATTTTAATATCCATTAGAATTATATTGATATTAGGATTGGCCTGGACCGCCTCAATGGCTTTGCGCCCATCAGTTGCGTGAATTATGGCAGCTCCCGTTTCATCAATAAGCTCGCTAATGTACAGAAAGTTGGCCTCCTCGTCCTCGGCAATAAGAATTGTTTTGCCCGAAAAGTTGAACGACTCTCCATGCTCAATGGGCTTAGGCTGTGCTACCTCAACCGGCACATTTGGAATGGTAAAGAAAAAGGTTGCCCCCTTGCCCAACTCCGACTCAACCCAAATGGTTCCGTTCATCATTTCGAGTAACGCCTTGCAAATGGGAAGCCCCAATCCAGTACCACCGTACTTGCGAGTAGAATCCATTTGAACCTGACGGAACCGCTCAAAGATTAGCCCATGATGCTTGGGTTCGATGCCCACACCCGTATCGCTTACAAAGAACTTAAGCAT
>CAZTFJ010000234.1:1381-1775 GCA_964612255.1 uncultured Rikenellaceae bacterium
ACAAATAAACGCTACATAACAACTTAATATCAATAGCATTAACGGAACATGTACGTATAGGTAGGCGTAATCTAAGCATTGAGCCATCAACAGAATAACCAATGGAAATAGAACCCGCCTCGGTAAACTTAAGGGCATTATTCACCAAATTGGTAAGTACCTGATTAAGCTTATTGCCATCGGTTATCACCACATCGCTCCCCTGGGGTAAGTATAACGATGTAATCATTCGTACTCCGTTTGAATGTGCTTGCGGTTCAAAAATATCTTTAATACGGTTTATGGTTTTGTTTATCGATACCTCGCCAGTGTTTACTTCCATTTGCCCAGTTTCAATTTTTGAAACCTCGACAGAGCAAAATCAGAATTTTTACACCTGATCAGCCATCAGATC
>CAZTFJ010000234.1:1785-5033 GCA_964612255.1 uncultured Rikenellaceae bacterium
TTATCGATACCTCGCCAGTGTTTACTTCCATTTGCCCAGTTTCAATTTTTGAAATATCAATAACATCCTCAACAACGCTAAGCAGCTGATGACAGGCCGTATTGAGTATATGAGCAAAAAAATCTTTACGCTCATGGGGTAAATTGGGGTTAAGCAGCATCTCGGAAAAGCCAATAATGGCGTTCATGGGCGTTCGAATTTCATGGCTCATGTTGGCTAGGAATGCCGATTTTAACCTATCGCTCTCCTCGGCCTTTTGGCGCGCCTGTACTAAGTCCTGATTTATTTTTAATATACGCTCGTTGCTCTCGGTAAGCTCCTCGTTTAGGGCTAAGTACTCCTCGTTTTTCTCCTTAAGCAAATGCTCACTATTAAGCAGCGCCTCTTCGGCCATTTTTCGCTCGGTAATATCCTCCTTAATGGCAATCTAATTCACCACCTCGCCCTTATCGTTAGTAATGGGCGATATTGAGGCAGACTCCCAGTAGAGTTCACCGTTCTTTTTCTTATTGCAGAACTCACCTCGCCAATCGTTGCCAGCTTTTATTGTACTCCAGAGCTCTATATAAAACTCCTTGCTATGAAAATTAGAATTTAGCACCCTTGGATTTTTCCCCAACACCTCCTTGGATTTGTAGCCAGTTACCTCGGTAAATCGGGGGTTAACAAACTCAATATTGCCATCGGTATCGGTAATAACTACCGTAGCGGGGCTTTGCTCTATGCCCTTAGAGAGTTTAACCACCTGCTGCTCGGCCTTTTTACGCTCGGTGATATCGGACGATAATACGGCAAACTGACCTTTTTGGGGACTAAATACCCAAACTTCCACATACTTACCAATTTTGCCTATGTAATTCTCATATCTAATAGGTTTTCCTTTGAGAGCAACCGAACCAAAAGTGTCAATCCAGTACTGCTCTACCTCAGGCATAATTTGGCGAATAGTTTTTCCAACGACATTTTTAGCAAGCAAACCCGTAAACTTTTCATGTGCTGGATTTACTGATAAAAACCTATAATCATAAGGTTTTCCTTGGTTATCTAAAACAATTTCACTTAAAGAAAACCCTTGACTCATATTCTCAAACAGTTCACGATAACGCTTTTCGCTATCAAACATAGCCATAGTAGCCATTTTACGCTCGGCAATATCCCAGGCCATATCGGCCAATTGGGTAATTATGTCGATATCATGCTGAGAGTATTCGGTGGTTTTATTCCCTATACCCAGCACAGCCACTATGCGTTTATTACGCATAACCGGTACGGTTAGCTCTCGGATAATGGATGCATGCCCTTTGGGCAACCCCTTTTTATTGGGTAACGACTGGTAATTGTTGTGTATTATTGGCTTACGCTTTTTAATGCACTCAACCCAAACGCCAGCGCTATCGATTGGGTAATGAATGTCGAACTTACCCTTAACCTTACAAAACTGGTTTTCGGTTCGTTGCGACCACTGATTGAGTTTAATCTCGCCTTTATCCTCATCAATAAAATGGTAAAACCCAATTTGGCTTCCCGTAAGGTCTTCGGCCACGGCAAGAGTCTCCTTAAGCAGCTCGGGGAGCGAGTTGTTATCGGCAAATTCGAGCAATTTTAAGCGCCCCTTCATGAGCCGCTCGGTTAGCTTGCGCTGAGTAATATCGAGGGCGGTAAAAGTTACCCCTTGCGATAAATCGCCCTGAACAATTGGGGTTGACGAGAGCAAGATGTTGATTACTGAGCCATCCTTCCTCTTCCAGAGGGTTTCGACTGAACCGGTTCCCTTCTCGGCAATTTGCCTATACTTTTCCTTACCCACGTAGCTGAACTCCTCTTTGGATGGGTAAAGAATTTGGGCACTCTGACCAATCAACTCATGCTCATGGTATCCAATAATGTTGCAAATGGTTTGGTTCACCTCGGTTAGCACGCGGTTTACCACCACGCCAATACCTATGGGAGCTACACGGAAAATGCTTGAAATACGTTCCTGGCTTGCCCTTAGCGCATCAACGGCCTTTTTACGCTGGGTTACATCCTCCACAATACCCTCGTAGTATAGAGCCTTTCCGTTGTTATCGAATACAGCCCTGGCGCTTTCGGAGAAATAAATAACCTTTCCTGTTTTAGTTTTCCAAGCCGACTCTAGGCCCTTAACCTCGCCATGCTCCTCAAGTTGCCTCATAAACTGAGACCTCTCATAGCCTGATTTGTAATCGGGGTTATTGAGGTTACGCATCGACAGCTCCTCGAAGCTGGAGTACTCTAACATTTTAACAAGAGCAGGGTTTGCCAGCAGTATCTGCCCATCGGGGGTAGTGCGATATATGCCCACGGTGGCATTCTCGTATAGCCCGCGGAACCTTTCCTCGCTTTGGCGGAGTGCATCCTCGGCCTGCTTACGCTCAGTGATATCAGTGAAAATTATCACATCCATATCGCCCGATATGGCCAGTCTAAACTCGGTTTGCCGAACAACCCCATTTTTACAAAGTACAGGGTACTCTATAGGCTTACTATAGCTACCCTTAATTTTTACCTCCTCGGTAAATGCTAACCACTCGTGCTTAACCTGTTGCCTAAAATTGTCGTCGGGGTAAGCCAATTGAAACCAATGATTAGCCGTTGGTATATCGTTAATAGTATAGCCAAATAGGTTAGTAAAGGTTGGGCTAACAAATACAGGACACTGGTTCTCATCGGTAAGGATTATGCCTACTGGGGCCAAATCGGCCAACATACGGAAAAGTTCTTCGCTCTCACGAAGTGCTTGCTCCATTTTATACCGCTCCGAGACATCGACAAAGATTAGGGATACGAGTTTGCTCTGGGATTCAATTAGCGAAGTGTAAGCCATTAAAAAAACCTCTCTAGCTTGCCCCTGAGATTCGACAACCACATTATACTCCACATCGCGCTGACTTTGCCCAGTTTTAACGGTATCGATAATAGCTTTGTTTACGCTACAGCTAGCACAGGTACTACCAAACCCGCAACCCTTTTCATGCTCGTTGGCATGCACACAGCCAAATACTCCACAGGCTCTGCCATTTATAAGCTGGTTGTATGGCTTTCCAAAGAAATCGACCAGGTAATTATTGGCATACACCACTTTCTGATGCTCATCTAAAATGCACATCATGAGTGGGGAGTTGTTGTATATTGCCTCAAGCTCGGCCGTTTTGGCTTTAAGCGCTAGTTCGGCCTGCTTACGCTCTGTTATATCGCGGGTTATGTTTAGTACTGCTGGTTGATTGAGA
>CAZTFJ010000235.1:0-5032 GCA_964612255.1 uncultured Rikenellaceae bacterium
GACTTTCGACATCTATACTATCAATGATTAAACACTAACATTACCTGTATTCCCTTACCCCCAAATAAGTTGCTGCCAAGGCTTTGTTGTGGCAGGTCGAAAGTTTCGGGGTTCCAGTATGCCATTACATGAAACGAGAACTTATTGTATGTTTTTTGCCAATTTATAAAGCTGTACAAATCCTCGCTTTCCCAGCCGTAATAAAACATTGTGCTAATGTTGTCGAACAATCCTATGGGATATGAGAGTGAGAATAATGAGAACTGGATGGGTGCTGCAATTTCAAAAGGTTTAAAATCCGAAGAAACAACTAGATGCTCATAAACGGCTAGCAGACCATTGCCAACACCAAAGGTATAGTCAATACCTGCGTTTAGTAAGGTTTGGTTTGTGAACGTTTGGATATTTCTGCTACTCTTAATCCATGCTCCTTCCAACCATAAGCCCACAATCCAATCAATTTTAGCATCAATGCCAATTCTATTTTCTGAATACTTATCAAAGTTAAGCATTAACAAATCGCTTAGGTTTTGGGTGTTTGCCTGACGAAAGTGATAAGTGAAACCTGCCTCGCCAATGCCAATAGGTACTTGAACTCTACCGCCAAGTTCGGGGCTATTGGTATGTGTACCCAAAACCTCCCAACCTTTTGGCTCCTTGTTGCCATACAAACCCCATAGCCAAATATTCGCATTGTTAAGAAAATAGTATCTACCCAGCAAGCCCCAAACGCCATCGGTTAGTTGCAGCGGGTCGCGTGGGTCAATTTGGTCGAACCACATGAGCGGGCGAAGCATGGTAGCCGAGCCAAAATTTATTTTTTGAAGCCCAGCCCTTAGCTCTAGTTGTGGCGTAGCGTATCGAACCCAGGCGCGGTATGGTTTTATTTGTGTATCGGAATTATTGGTTTTATCCCAAGTGGCGAATGTGTTGCCCGAAACCTCGAGGTTTAAATTCTTTTTATTGGTTAGATGTTTCTGGTAGCTTAGTTCGGGAATGTAACGAGCACCTATGTGTAGATTTTCATTATGAAAGTTATAACCTGCCCAGCCCGATAGTTGACCCTTAAAAATTAAGGTGTCGTTCTCTTGTCCCAGTAGTAGCGTTGGGGCAAAAACTGTTAGCAATAATATGAATACTATTCTAATCATGGGTTGAAATGCCGTAAGTAAAGAAGTTTGCAATCTCCATTACCAAATCCTGAGGATTTGGGTAAAGGCTTAGCACCTTTTCGTCGTTTACAATTTCCATTAATTTTTGCGATATAATTAGCATTATTTCGGGCTTAAAATCTTTTCTGAGCCAACCGTCTCTTTGCGCCTGCTTAAAGTCTTCAATAATATTTTGCCATACCTCTCCCGTTTTTTTCTGGATATATGCCGATACCTCAAGATTGGGATTGTTGTAAAAATCCATCATGAATTCTTTGCTTATATCGTTAGTACCCTCGAATTTCATGGTAAGCATTTTGTGCATTTTTTCCGATGCAGGAATTGGGGAGTGCATTAGCTCTTTAAAATCAGTAATAGACTGGTCTATAACATTGTCGAATACTGCTTTTGCCAGTTCCATCTGGTTGGGGTAAAGCCTGTAAAATGTCATCTTGCTAACGCCTGCCAATTCGCAAATTTCCTCAACTCTTAATCTTTTAAAACCATGCTTCCAGAATAGTTCCTTTGCTTTTTCAAGAAGTTGTTTTTGTTTTCTACTTTTCATAGATGTAAATATACGTATTGCTATTAAGTATACGAATAAAGTAAAATATATATGTAAAAGTAACATTATATTTTCATATAATCTTAAGTTGAATTAATTATTTGTTAAAATATTTACATCAAACGTTTGCAATGACTAGCATCACCCATTCAAATGAATCTTTTTGAATAATCTATGGGTTAAATGTATATATTTGCCGCTTTGTTTGTGTTAATATTATATGGTATAAACTATGGTAACATACAGCAGTTTAACAATTAAGGATGTTTTGAACCAGTCGAGGATATTGTATGGCAATAATCCATCGCTGGCATTTGTGGGGGAGAAGCCATTACTGTATAACGAGTTGTCTGTTTTGGTGAATAATACCAGCTGTTTACTGGCTACATTGGGTATTGAGAAAGGTGACAGGGTGGCTCTGCTTGGCGAGAATAGTCCAAATTGGGGTATTGCGTATTTATCCATAGTGAGTATGGGGGCTGTTGTTGTTCCAATACTACCAGATTTTTCTAGTGTTGAGGTTGCGCGAATTCTTGAGCACAGCCAATCTAAAGCCATTTTTATATCGGCAAAGCAAGTGGCTAAGATTGCTCTGAATAGCAAGCAAACTAGTATGGATGTTATACTTCTCAATAATCTAGAACTTAGGTTACCAACAGACGATACTCTCGATACAAGTATTGGATATTCAGTACCCAAGCCAATGCTTAACATCGATTTTTGCAGTATGGAAATACCGGAGCCTATGGAGGAAGACTTGGCTGCCATAATTTATACTTCAGGAACAACCGGACGACCAAAGGGAGTTATGCTTACGCATAAAAATCTGGTTTCAAACTCTTTATCAACACTTCAGATTCAAAATATAAAATCAACCGATAGGTGGGTGAGTCTTCTTCCCCTATCGCATACTTACGAATGTACAATTGGGTTCATATTGCCGTTAATGCAAGGTGCTTCTATTTTTTATCTAAAGAAACCACCTACACCTGCTGTGCTTTTGCCCGCATTGCAAGAGGTTAAACCTACAATGTTACTGGTTGTCCCTCTGATTATTGAAAAGATTTTCCGTGCAAAGATATTGCCACAGCTTACATCGTCAAAAATTAGTGCTAAACTTTACAAAACAGTTGTTTTCAGAAAGATTCTACACCGTATAGCAGCTCGTAAACTTCACAAAACGTTTGGTGGTGAACTCCATTTCTTTGGTATTGGAGGGGCAAAATTATCTTTTGATGTGGAGCGTTTCCTCTATGAGGGAAAATTCCCTTACTCAATTGGGTATGGAATGACCGAAGCATCTCCGCTTCTTTCGGGTTGTACGCCATCGTTGGTAAAGTTTCGTTGCGCAGGATTTACGCTTCCGGGACAGGAGATGAAGGTGATGAACCCTAATCCTCAAACAGGTGAAGGTGAGGTATGGGTAAGAGGTGCCAACGTAATGGAGGGGTACTACAAGGATGCAGACCTTACTCGTGAAGTGCTGACTGATGATGGATGGTTGAGAACAGGTGATTTAGGTGTGATTCACGCTAACGGTTTTCTTGAGCTCCGCGGGAGGCTCAAGAATATGATTGTTGGCCCCAGTGGCGAGAATATTTATCCCGAGGATATTGAGGAGGTTATTAATTCGCACTCATTGGTGCTAGAGTCGTTAGTTTATGAAATTGGTGGGAAACTTGAGGCAAAGGTTTTACTCAATTACGAGGCGCTCGAAGCAAAATACTCAAATATTAAAGTGGCCGCTACAAGTATTCAGAATAACTTGCACGATAAAGCAAAGGATATAATGGATGATGTGAAAAGTTTTGTTAATTCAAAAGTGGCCTCGTTCTCAAAGTTAAACTTGGTGATAGAGCAAGCCGAACCTTTCGAGAAAACTCCAACTCATAAGATTAAACGCTTTATTTATACAAAAACAAAATAAGAAAAGGGGCACGAGCCCCTTTTTTAGTATCTCCGAACTCACCTTTTGCATAAGGTTAAAAGTTGATGAATCACACAAGTTAATGTTAAAGGTATTTCATCACTTCATCTAGTTTTATTCCCCGAGAACCTTTCAGTAGTATTGTTTTTCCTTGTAATGGGCTACTAGCTAGATATTTGCCAAGGTCAGTCTGGTTTTTAAACCATTCTCCTTTGCCTGCAAATGGTTCAAAGTTCTTCCCTACAAAAATCACATTATTTGCAATTTCTACTGCTAAGTTTGCTATTCTTTCATGCTCTGCATATGAATAATCGCCCAGTTCTAGCATATCGCCAAGAATTGCAACCTTGGGGTTTTCAGTTTGTAAATTTGCAAATGTTTTGATGGCCTGTTCCATGCTTGAAGGGTTAGCATTGTATGCATCGAGAATAACAGTGTTTTGCTTTGTTTTCACTATTTGTGAACGGTTGTTGTCGGGCGAGTATAGCTCTATGGCGTTAATGGCATCTTCAATGGGAACACCAAATTTTTGTCCAATACAAATTGCAGCAAGAATATTCTCAATATTATAAGGTCCAACCAAATGAGTATTTACTTGGTATTCGTTTCCTTGAAATTCAAAACTAAATTTAAGAAAGGAGTCTGAATTTGAGGTGGTTGTTACATTGTAAATATCATTGCCATAGCGGTTTATCCCACCAAAACTCAATTGATTTGCAATACTTGTTAGCGTTTCGTTATTGCTGTTGATAAAAAGTTCCCCTTTTTTTTCTGAGAGGTAATGGTATAATTCCGATTTTGCTTTTTTCACGCCCTCAAAAGACCCAAACCCTTCCAGGTGCGCTTTCCCAATATTTGTAATTAACCCGTGGGTTGGTTGCGAGATGGTGCATAGGTTTGCGATTTCCCCTATATGATTTGCCCCCATTTCAATAATGGCTACCTCTGTTCCTTTGTTTATAGATAGTATCGAAAGGGGAACGCCAATGTGGTTGTTTAGGTTGCCATGGGTGGCAAACGTCTTGTATTTTACTGAAAGTACTGCTTTTAAGAGTTCTTTTGTTGTTGTTTTTCCATTACTTCCGGTTAGGCCAACAACAGGTATGCTTAATCTTTCTCTACGATAACGGGCAAAATCTTGAAGAAAAGCTAAAGTGTTAGGAACACTAATCACTTGTGATTCGGCAGTAATATCCGGATCATCTACAATTGCAAGTTGTGCCCCCTTATTTAATGCCGATTTAGCAAATTTGTTGCCGTCAAACGAGTCACCCTTAAGAGCAACAAATATAGAACCTTCTGGCACGTTTCGGCTATCTGTAGTAATTGCATGGCCTGAATTTAACAGGCTGCTCAAATGTTTAAAAATATCTTCCATCGCTACGCATT
>CAZTFJ010000236.1:0-5012 GCA_964612255.1 uncultured Rikenellaceae bacterium
AAGCGGCAGACCATCGTCGACGGCCAGGTGATCGACCTGGGCGACGGGGTGACCGCAAAACTATTAATGGTTTGATTTACCTCGTCGCAATCGAGATTTATATCACCCATTTTAAGAGGCTTATCCCATTGGTCGGTAGGGTGTACACCCAGATTTCCATCGGTAAAAACTTTGTCAAGAAAAATGGCGAATATGGGCAAAGCCATATTGGCTCCCTGTCCTTGCGAAATATTCTCAAATCCCACCGAGCGATCCTCGGCACCTACCCAAACACCACCTACAAGATTTGGGACCATACCCATAAACCAGCCATCGGAGTGGTTGTTGGTTGTACCTGTTTTTCCGGCTATGGGACCTTGTAGGTTATAACGCCAGCGCAAGCGACCTGCAGTACCTTGGTTCACAACCCCTTCGAGTAGATTAATCATTAGGTAGGCCGTTTGTTCGCTGATGGCCTCGTTTCGCTGAGGATGGAATGAGGCTAAAATATTACCGTTTTTATCTTCAATACGAGTTACCAAAAGCGGATCTATATGAACCCCCTTGTTTACAAAAGTACCGTACGCACCAACCATCTCGAAAACGCTAAATTCAGATGTACCTAGGAATGCAGATACAACTGGATCAATCCTGCTATTTATTCCCATTCGTTGACAAACCTCGACTAAGGCTCTGGGGTTAAACTGTTTCATGAGCCAACCTGAAATGTTGTTTACAGAGTTGGCTAACCCCCATTTTAGTGTAACCATTTTGCCGTCGTATTCAGAGCGGCCAGAGTTTTTGGGTGTCCAAACCGAATCGGCTACATTAAAAGTTTGGGGTACGTTAGGAACGAGGTGGCAAGGAGAGTATCCTTCCTGCATAGCCAGAGTGTAAAGAAAGGGTTTAATGGTAGAACCTACCTGCCTTTTACCTTGCTTAACATGATCGTACTTAAAATGCTTAAAGTTAGGCCCACCAACCCACGCCTTAACATGACCCGATCGTGGATCCATAGCCATAAATCCGGTTCGCAATATTCGTTTGTAGTGCATTATCGAGTCCATTGGCGATAGGATGGTATCGCGTTCACCTTGCCAGGTGAAAATTTTCATTTCGGTATCAGCATTAAAATTAGCATTAATGCTATCCATTGAAACCCCTTTATTTCTGAGACCTCTGTAGCGCTGCGTTTGTCGCATAGCTTGCAATAGAATACCATCTACTTGCTCGTCGGAGAGATTTTCATTAAATAGGTTGTAGTTGCTGGCTTTTTTCTCTAAATCAAATTCTTGCTGAAGGTATTCTCCAAGGTGTTCTTCAACTGCCTCTTCGGCGTAGTGTTGCATGCGGCTATTTAGAGTAGTCAATATCTTTAGGCGATGTCTATATAGGTTGTATGGCGTACCATCGGGCTTTAAATTTTTGTTACACCAACCATAAAGCGGGTTATTTGCCCATTGAATTGAATCCTCCTTAAATTGTGTATAGGAATAGTAACGGCGAGGGTTAGGTTCGTTTGCAGATAGCATAACGCGAAGCATTTCTCTGAAATAGGTTGCTGGGCCTTGGTTATGATCCTGAACACGAAAATTCAGTTCAATAGGTAATGCTGATATTGAATCGCATTGGGATTGAGTAATAAACCCGTACTTAGACATCTGTGAAAGCACAAAATTTCTGCGTGCTAACGATTGGTTTGGATTACGAACAGGGCTATAGCGCGTAGGGGCGTTTACTACGCCAACTAAAAGAGCAGCCTGCTCAATATTTAGCGAATCGGGGGTAGTGTTAAAAAAAGTTTTAGAAGCGGCCCTTATGCCAAACGAATTGCTACCAAAAGCTACTGTATTTAGGTACATAGCAATAATTTCGTCCTTGGTATAATTTCGCTCGAGCTTAACTGCAGTAATCCACTCCTTAAACTTGGTGATAACCAGCTTAGATTTTCGGGCTAAAGACGATTTGTAAACGGTAGTATCGCGTGGAAAAAGGTTCTTTGCCAGCTGTTGGGTTATGGTACTCCCCCCTCCGCTTCGTGCTTGTTGTAACACAATGGTTTTTATAAAAACCCTAGCAATACTCCTGGCATCGATACCCGAATGCTTGTAAAAGCGAATATCTTCTGTGGCAAGAAGAGCTTTGGTGAGGTTGGGCGATAGATCATCGTAATTGACAAAGGTTCTGAATTGAATATAGTACGAGCCAAGTACTACATGATCTTCTGAGAATACTTCGGAGGCCAGATTACTTTTTGGATTTTCCAACTCCTCGAAAGTGGGTAGTGGTCCAAAAAACTCTAATCCAATTAGCACAAAAATGCCAATAACTAGAACCCATAAGAATGAAAAAATTCCCCAAAACCAAATCTGAAACTTTCGGCTATAGTTACTCTTCTCTGCCATACCTTTTGCAAATTTATTGAAGGTGTAAAGATAAAAATAAATAGATACACCCTATTGTTAATAATCTTTAACCTAATATTGTACTTTAATAAACAAACGGGGCTAAATTACTCCATTGCAACACCCCTTAACTTAATGTGCGCATTGTCCACAAGTTGAGGAAAATGCTCCAGCCTTTTTAAATAGCAACAGCACAATGTAACGATGTTATTATTTTTTTCGTAATGGCCTTTGTTTTGCTACTTTAGTTGTGCCACGTATGCATTCGAGCGGGCTGCGTAAATCTAATTTTTTCAAAAATTTTGTAGTTCGAATCCTAAATGCTTTACTTTGTGCCAATTTTTATACCATATATAATACACGTCGATGATAAAAAACCTAGTGATTGTTGAGTCGCCTGCAAAGGCCAAAACCATAGAGAAGTTTTTGGGAAAGGATTTTACTGTAAAGTCGGGCTTTGGACATATTCGCGATTTGTCGAAAAAGACGTTGGGTATCGATACCGAAAAGAATTACAAACCCGAATATGTTGTTAGCAGCGATAAGGGCAAAGTGGTTGACGAGCTTAAAAAGTTATCGAAAGAGGCCGAAATGGTTTGGCTCGCTTCCGATGAAGACCGAGAGGGAGAAGCCATTGCTTGGCACCTGTCAGAGGTTCTTAAACTCGACCCCAAGAAAACAAAACGAATTGTTTTTCATGAAATAACCAAGAAGGCCATCGAATCGGCTATTGAAAACCCAAGGGGAATTAATACCGATTTGGTAAATGCTCAGCAAGCAAGGCGTGTGCTCGACCGTTTAGTGGGTTTTGAAGTTTCTCCAATCCTTTGGAAGAAGGTAAAACCATCGCTATCGGCAGGTCGGGTTCAATCGGTAGCCGTGAGACTTATTGTTGAGCGCGAGCGTGAAATAATAGGCTTTGCATCAAATAACTACTATCGTGTAACAGGTCTTTTTGATGGCGATACTAAAATAAAAGCTGAGCTGAATAAACGGCTCGACTCACATAAAGCAGCACTAGAACTGCTTGAGCAGTGCAAAACATCAGAATTTACAATTGCCGATGTAACCAAAAAGCCATCAAAGAAAAGCCCAGCACCACCCTTTACCACATCAACCCTGCAGCAAGAGGCAAGCAGAAAGCTTAGCTTTTCCGTAGGGCAAACCATGACCATTGCCCAACGACTTTACGAGGCGGGTCACATTACTTATATGAGAACCGATTCGGTAAATCTTTCCGAATCAGCAGTGCAAATGGCTAAAGATGTTGTTGTTGACGAGTTTGGAGAGAAGTACCATAAGGCCAGAGCATACAAAACCAAAACAAAGGGAGCCCAAGAGGCACACGAGGCTATTAGGCCAACCTATCTTAATAAACAGAAAATTTCTGGCAACTCGGGCGAGCAAAGGCTTTACGAACTTATATGGAAAAGAACAATTGCTTCGCAGATGAGCGATGCCTCACTCGAAAAAACTACTGCAACAATCAATATTTCGAAAGCCGATAGTAAGTTTATTGCCACCGGTGAGGTTCTACTCTTCGATGGTTTCCTTCGGGTTTATTTCGAATCGTCTGACGAGGAGAACGAGGAAACTGCCAAAGACTTATTGCCACCACTTAAAGCCGGACAACAGCTAGAAGCCCTTGAGATTACTGCTACCGAAAGGTTTACTCAGCGCCCAGCGCGTTATACCGAGGCCAGCCTGGTTAAAAAGCTGGAAGAGCTAGGAATTGGCCGTCCATCAACTTACGCACCAACCATATCTACCATTTTGGCCCGAGGCTATGTTGAGAAAGACGATAGACCTGGTGTTGACAGAGAATATCAGCTTATTCAACTTAAAAAGGGAACGATAAAAGAAAGCCAAAAAACGGAAGTTCATGGAGCCGAAAAATCGAAACTTTTCCCAAGCGATATTGGAATGGTTGTGAACGACTTTTTGGTAGAGCACTTCCCAAATATTGTAAATTTCAATTTTACTGCAACTGTAGAAAAGGAGTTTGATGATGTAGCAGAGGGAAATTTGGAGTGGACCTCAATGATTGACCAATTTTATAAACCATTCCATAAAGATGTTGAGAAAACGCTAAAGGAATCGGATTATACCAAAGGAGAGCGAATTTTAGGTGTTGATCCTAAAACGGGTAAGCCTGTTCTGGTTCGAATTGGCCGCTTTGGCCCCATTGCACAAATTGGCGAATCGGAAGAAAAGGATGGCGAGAAACCAAAATTTGCAAGTCTTTTAAAGGGACAACTAATCGAGTCAATTACCTTGGATGAGGCGCTCGAACTATTTAAACTGCCACGCACTGTGGGGCAATATGAGGATAAGGATGTGGTTATAGGTGTTGGCCGATTTGGCCCATATGTACGGCATAACTCAAAATTTGTATCACTTAAAAAAACCGACGACCCAATAACCATTAGCCTTGAGCGAGCCATTGAGCTAATAGAGGAGGGGCGTCAGAAAGAGCGCGATAAGTACATTAAGGTTTTTGAGCACGACCCAGAAACACAGGTGCTCAATGGACGTTGGGGGCCATTTATTAAGCATAAGGGCGGGAATTACAAAATACCTAACGGAACCAATGCCCAAGCGTTGAGCTACGCCGATTGTATTAAAATC
>CAZTFJ010000237.1:0-4076 GCA_964612255.1 uncultured Rikenellaceae bacterium
GACATTAATTAATGATATACTCGACTTATCAAAAATAGAAGCTGGAAAAATGGATCGAGAAGGGTTACAATTTGTGGAGTACCAACCTACGAACCCAGGAAACAAAAATGATTATTCCGCTCGATGCTCGTTCGGCCTCGCTTGAGTGGAACAAGGATATGAGCAAGCTATTCATGCTATCCAATGGGCGAATTTCCACTATCGACCTAAAAGCCAACAGGAATAAACCCATTAGCATTCGGGGCGAATTAACCATAGATACCCGGCAAGAACGCCATGCTATGTTTAACCACGTGTGGAACAGAACCAAGGCAATGTTCTACACCTCAGACTTCCACGGCGCACCTTGGGATTTACTTCGCGATGAGTATAAGCCAAAAGTAGATTTAGTTGGAAACGATTTCGAGATGGCTGAGCTTCTTTCGGAAATGCTTGGAGAACTTAACGTATCGCATAGCGGCGCTCGTTACCGCCATAGAGCCTCAAATGGAACTAGCACTGCTTCTCTTGGTATTTTTATCGACTATAGCCATACCGCTAATGGTTTAAAAATTGCTGAGATACTTAAATTCGGTCCGCTCGACAAGAATCATCTCAACATTAAACCGGGCATGATTATCAACAAAATTGATGGCGAAACAATTACAAACAATATTGATTACGCCAAGTTTCTCAATAGAAAAGCGGGCGATTTTACAGCCCTCGAGGTTTTCGACCCCGAAAAGGAAACGACTTTTCAAATTACAGTAAAGCCTATTTCGCAGGGAGAGGAAAATTCCCTTCTGTACAACCGTTGGGTAAAACAAAACGAAGAAATGGTTGCCGAGCTAAGTAACGGTCAGCTTGGTTACGTTCACGTACCCGGCATGAGCGATGGGCCATACCGTAATATCTACGAGAAAGCTATGGGCAAGTACTCCAATACCAAGGGGTTAATTATTGACACGCGTTTTAATGGCGGGGGCGATTTGGTGAGTGATATTGCCATGTTCCTAACCGGCGAAAGATTTATTGAGTATGCCATTGAGGATCGCTCGTTAGGTTTTGAGCCAACAGCTCGCTGGACCAAACCATCGGTTGCCTTGGCCAACGAGGCAAACTATAGCGATGGGCATTGCTTTGCCTGCGGATACAAAGACCTTGGCATTGGCAAGCTAATTGGTATGCCGGTTCCCGGAACATGCAGCTTTGCTGGCTGGGAAATGTTACAAAACGGAAAAATTATGTGGGGAGCAGTACCCGTTAGCGCAAAGAATAAGGCTGGCGAATGGCTTGAGAACAACGAGGCCATACCCGACATTATTGTTAAAAACATGCCCAACGAAATAGCCAATGGGCACGACGAGCAGCTAAAAGTTGCTATTGAAGAGCTGCTTAAGGATATTTAACAAGCATAATACGGAAAAAGGGTGGCCATAATTCGCCACCCTTTTTTTATAATGTACAAGTAAAGCAGAAACAATCTACTTCACCATTAAATCTGCGACATTTTTTCTGCGTAGTACTTACCTTCTTTTAGCTTTTGAGCACACTCGGCAAAAGCATTAATTGTAATTTTAACATCCTCTAGCGTATGAACAGCTGTTGGAATTAGGCGAAGCAATATTTGTCCCTTAGGAATTACTGGGTAAACAACAATTGAGCAGAATACATTGTAGTTCTCGCGCAAATCGAATACCATATTTGTTGCCTCAGGCACATTACCTTTCATATAAACAGGTGTTACAGGCGACTCGGTTTTACCTATATCAAGACCAACCTCTTTTAGTCCGCTTTGTAACGCTTTTACAATTGTCCAAAGGTTCTCCTTAAGTTGAGGCTCCTTCTGCATTACCTCAAGACGTTTTAAAGCACCAACAACCATAGGCATTGGAAGCGACTTTGCAAATATTTGCGAACGCAGGTTGTATGCTAAATACATAACAATATCCTCATCGGCAGCAACAAAAGCACCAATACCAGCACCACTCTTGGCAAAGGTTGAGAATAGCACATCCACCTCATCTTCAACGCCAAAATGCTCTGCAGTACCAGCACCTGTTTTACCCATTGTTCCAAAGCCATGTGCATCGTCAACAAGCAAACGGAAGTTGTACTCCTTTTTAAATGCAGCAATATCTTTTAAATTACCCAGGTCACCAGCCATACCAAAAACACCTTCGGTAATTACAAGAATGCCACCTCCGGTTTTCTCAGATAAGCGGGTTGCATGATCAAGCTGCTTGCGCAGGCTATCCATATCGTTATGGGCAAACACAAAGCGTTTAGCAGGGGTTAACCTCAGCCCATCAATTATGCATGCATGCGATTCCGAGTCGTAAACCACAACATCGTTTCGCGAAACCAAAGCATCAATAATTGAAACCATCCCTTGGTATCCATAGTTTAGCAGATAGGCTGCTGGTTTGCTAACAAAAGCAGCCAGTTTGGCTTCAAGCTCTTCATGCAACTTGGTTTGACCACTCATCATACGAGCACCCATTGGGTAAGCCATACCGTACTGAGCAGCTCCCTCGGCGTCGGCCTTGCGAACCTCGGGATGATTTGCCAAGCCAAGGTAGTTGTTAAGACTCCAGGTTAGCACCTCTTTGCCTCTAAAAGTCATCCAAGGCTTAATCTCACCCTCGAGCTTTGGAAACGCAAAATATCCATGTCCCTCTTTATGGTACTGGCCTATTGGGCCCATACTCTTTCTAAGCTTATCAAATATATCCACAGCAAAAAAATTATTGGTTAAACTATTCAGAAAACTCCGACAAAATTAAACCTTTTTATTGAAAATGATAATTTAACGTGTAATCAGTTGCCGAAACTCTAGTTGCAAAGCTGTATTAAAACTTTTTAACTACCTAAACAGAATTTCATTACGCCACTTCATAGCTTTTTCCGATATTGTTGTTAACTTTGCTCGCTTAAATAATAGGCACAATATTATGGTAAAAGTTGTGTTTATTCATTGAAAACATCTTAGTGACAATATGAAAAGAATTAGCCTTTTTGCCTTACTAGCCATTGCTTTAATTGCTTCTGCATGTAGTAATTTCGACAAATTACTAAAAACCAGAGATTACCCCTTAATGTATAAAGAGGGATTAAAATACTACGAGAACGGTGAGCACTACAGGTACGCCACTATTTTTGAAATGCTAACCCCGGTGTACAAAGGCACTGCACAGGCCGATACCATTGAATTTTATTTGGCAAAGGGTTACTACCATCAGGGCGATTTTTTGTTGGCAGCCCACTACTTCGATGGCTTTAGGCAAAACTATCCACGTAGCGCATTTCGCGAAGAGGCAGAGTATATGTATGCATACTGTTTTTACAAATCGTCGCCACGCCCTAGGCTCGACCAAGAACCCACAAAGCAAGCAATAGCAGCATTCTCGGAGTTTATCTCTCTATATCCAAACACATCAAAAAAACCCGAAGTAAACAAAATACTGAACGAACTGCGCTCTAAGCTAGTTGAAAAATCTTTCCTGAACGCAAAGTTGTACTACGATATGGAGGATTACAAATCGGCTATAACTGCGCTAAAAAACAGTGCTTATGAATTTCCCAACAGCCAGTTCAGAGAGGATCTTTTGTATATGATACTAGACTCATCGTACAAACTTGCAGATAACAGCGTACCCGAAAAACGTCGCGAGCGCTTCCAGAATACGTTAGACGAGTATTACAATCTTATTGGAGAGTACCCCGAGACAAAATATAAGCGCGATGCCGAAAGGATATACGCCAACACCATTAAAGTAGTTGAAAATAAATAAAAATTTTTATGGCCATGGATTTCAAAAAGGTTTCAGCACCCCTAACCACAACAACACAAGATTTTGCTCAGCTCGATAAAGACACTGGCAATATCTACGAGTCGGTTCGTATTATCGCTAAGCGTGCCAACAAGATTAGCCAAGATATGAAGCAGGAGCTTAATCGCAAGCTCGAAGAGTTTGCGTATTACACCGACAATCTTGAAGAGGTGTTTGAGAATCGCGAGCAAATTGAGATAAGCAAATTTTACGAGCGCTTACCTAAGCCAGCACTAATTGCCCTTCAGGAGTTCCCCGATTCTA
>CAZTFJ010000237.1:4086-4961 GCA_964612255.1 uncultured Rikenellaceae bacterium
GCAAAGGGATAGAAAACACAGAAAACGAGAACTAAATGCTAAAAGGGAAAAATATACTACTTGGCATAACTGGCAGCATTGCCGCATACAAAGCGGCCTCGCTGGTTAGGCTTCTGGTAAAAGAAGGCGCTGGGGTAAAAGTTGTTATGACCCCACTTGCCAAAGAGTTTATTACCCCTTTAACGCTTGCCACGTTGTCTAAAAATCCTATTCTTGTCGATTTTTTTAATCCCGAAAATGGCGATTGGAACAGCCATGTTGATCTAGGTATGTGGGCAGATCTTTACCTTATCGCGCCGGCATCGGCCAATACCATAGGTAAAATGGCAAACGGTATTGCCGACAACCTGCTGCTCACATCGTACCTATCGGCAAAATGCCCAGTGATGGTGGCACCCGCAATGGATTTGGATATGTACCAGCATCCAACAACCCAGCGAAATATCGAAACCCTGAAAAGTTTTGGCAACATAATTATTGAAGCCGCAACAGGCGAGCTGGCCAGCGGGTTATCGGGCAAAGGCCGAATGGAAGAGCCCGAAAAAATTGTAGAGGCCACTAAACAGCTCTTTGCAAACAAACAAGATTTAGCGGGGAAAACAATAATGGTTACTTCGGGCCCCACCTACGAACCAATTGACCCGGTTCGCTTTATCGGCAATAGGTCATCGGGAAAAATGGGTTGCGCAATTGCAAATGAACTGGCCCAAAGAGGAGCCCAGGTAATATTTGTTACAGGGCCAACCAAACAATTGCCAAATCATCCTAACATAACAACCCGAAAGGTAACCACCGCAGCGGAAATGTATACCGAAGCCACCAGTAACTTTGGCAATTGCAATGCGGCTATTCTAGCCGCTGCCGTTAGCGATTTT
>CAZTFJ010000238.1:0-4952 GCA_964612255.1 uncultured Rikenellaceae bacterium
CTACCTGTATGCACATGTTGGGTTTTACGGCTATGGATGCCCCATCGGTATCAACCATACCCTCGCCCTCAACTATGTATATTGCCACATCAAACGGATTGGTATGCTGGAGAAGCACCTCGCCGGGTTGCAGGGTTAAGTGAATTATCTCAACCCGAGAATCTGTATACATTTTGCGCCCATCGAGATTAAACGGGACTTTTTCGGCAGTTTGTAAATCAACTATTTTCATCAGCTTCATGTTTTCTCTTTTTTACATATCGAATTACCCACATAAACACACCCGTTACAACAAGTGCAACTCCAAAAATTCCAGCCAACGGAACCACCAGAATATAAAAGCTGCCAACTGCAAATTTTATAATACGCCAGGTATGTACTTCCAATGCTAGGTTCCAGAAAGACATGCCCGATTGATTAGTAATATTTTTAGGCATATCAGGTAAAGGATTTTTACCAGTTGGCATAAACGCGCCACTATTGTAATCGAAAAACAAGTTCTCGTTACAACCCAACCTTGCTCCTCCGGCAATGGCTAAACTACCAAAAGGCGAGCTAAGCGTAGAATGCGGCTCAACATTTTTCCCAGTTAAGTAATCGGATAAATGGTACTGAAAAGGATTCCAACGATAAAGACCGCTAAACGAACCCACTATGTAACTACCATTATCTTTCCAAAATACATTAATACCCATAACGCTAACCGGAGGTTGCAGTGCAAACTTCACGGGTGCTTCCCTAAGGCAATGCGAAAGTGCATAAACCCCATCGTTACTAGCCAGCAAAAAAAGTTTAAGTTCCTTATCGTAGATAATATCTCGCAAATTATCGCTCCAAAAATTTGAATTATCGAGCACTGAGCCCTTTATGGGTTTTACCGTTTTGCTGGCTATAGGTATAAGTAGTGGAGGTCGCAAAAACATTCCAGTTGCTGTAACCACAAGCAGCAATATAGCGGCAATAATACCTATATGTAAGTGCCACTTGTACGACCAACGATTTGCTTTTTTAATTCTGCTTCGCAGTGCTAGCCGAGCTTTAATTCGTTTTAGCACTTTGGGCGCAAAAAAGTAGAACAGCCCTGTAAGCGAGAGCAAAATCATTGCAATACCGCCTACATCAACTATAAGTTTACCAGTAGTTCCCCATATTTTACCGCTATGAATAAACCAAATGGTTTTAAAAAGGCTTACGCGCTTTTCCTCACCTTTGGGTGCAAGCAAAGCAATTTCTGTAAATTGGTTATATCCATCGTTCTTTAACGCTAATAACAGGTATGATCGGCTCATAACAATAAGGCTATCGGCACGTTGCTCTATGGCAACCATCCGCTCCTCATCAATAGGCAAGCTAACTTTTTGCCATTTATTATTGATATTTCTGTATAGGCCAAACAGAGTGGCGGCAAATATATCGCCATTGGCAGTTATATGTAGGTCGGCAATTTTTCTGTTATCAATACCCCTTGGGAAACCCTCATTAAAATCATGAAAATCATTAAAGTTGATATCGGTACGCCAAACGCCCACATTTCCGAATAAAAGTAACGAGTCTGCAGCAAAATTTACCGCCCCTTTAACAGCGGCATTGTTCCAATTGCTATACCTGTAATCTTTGGGTAACCATGTCCGGCTAACATCAACTCCAGAAAATATTGCCCTATGGTTAAGCACAATGCCCGAAAGGGCAAAAAAGATGAAAAAGAAGGCTAGAATAACACCCAACCACCTATGATACTTTTTAAATACTTTATACAATTTACTCATAAAAACCAGATTGAACACTGCAAAAATATTAGGTTTTAGCAAACCAATTGTACCATATGTTACAAAGAGCAATTTTTTTAAATAGATAAACTTTATGGTTAACTTAAGTGTTTATTTAATAAATTGTTTCTAAATTGCATAAAGCAACAACTAAAGATTAGGAGAATAATTCTAACAAATGCACATCGAAATTGCTATTATAATACTTCTGTTTGCCTACATAGCCTACCTACACTATGAGTTAAAACAAAAAAACAGCCGAATCGATTCGCTGGTTAAGCAACAATTGAGTTTACAAAACTTCACTAGCAAAGAGGAAATCGATTTTTTAATAAGTAAACTCAAATCGTTTCCTTACGAAACGTTGCTAAAACCTAACAAGCTGCTTGATCGTAACGCTCAAGATTTTTTATTTAGCAACTTTGAAAATGAAATTATTTACATACACTACACACGTAATCAGGATATTGCCGATTCAATTTGCCGCGAAGGTTTTATTTTTGCCGATTCGTTTTACAAAACAGCCGAACCGGTTATAAACGATAAGCTCGATCTAATTTATAAGCATAACCTACACAAGCAATTTGGAAACTTCGTAATTGTGTTGGCGTTTGCAAAAGATGTTTACAACAAGTACACCCAGCTAATATCATCGATTAAAGCAGTTGTTAATGTTGAGCAAATTTTCAGTACTCTCCAACCCGAGCCAGATGATAACAATGATGAAATTTACATTCTCCCCGCACAATTTGTAAAAGGCTATATCAATATTGAAACAGGCGAAGTTGTCCCTAACCTAAATTTTAAACCAAACCACGACTCCCCCCAGTTCGAAGAAAACATTCTTGAACTGCATGATGAGTAACAGCAACTGCACCATTCAAATTTTATAACAACATTTAATGGGGTCAACAGCAAAAGCAGACCTCACAATGCGTCATTTTTTTTACCTTTGCTGCACATTTTCATCATCATTACAATGTCAAACGAAAGAAAAAGGGTGGCTTTCTACACCCTTGGGTGCAAACTAAATTTTTCCGAAACTTCAACCATAGCCCGCCAGTTTAACGATATGGGTTTTGAGCGGGTAGCTCCATCGGCACAAGCCGATGTTTATGTTATTAACACATGCTCGGTAACGGAACATGCCGATAAAAAATGTCGCCAGGCAATTAAGAAATTTGTTAAGCAATCGCCCAACGCCTTTGTGGCGGTGGTAGGTTGCTACGCCCAGCTACAACCAGAAGAACTAGCCAAAATTGAAGGCGTTGATTTGGTTATGGGCGCATCGGAAAAAGGAAATTTGCCTCAACACATAGGCGATATTGGCAAGAAAAAACAAGCCAAAATATATAGCTGCGATGTGGATGCGCTTAACGATATTTTTCCGGCATACTCCTCGGGCGACCGAACCCGTTCATTCCTTAAAGTGCAAGATGGCTGCGATTACCACTGTACCTACTGCACCATACCGCTTGCCCGAGGCAAAAGCCGCAACTTACCAATTGCCCAAGTAATTGCCCAAGCTAAGCAAATTGCTGCAAGCGGCATAAAAGAAGTAATATTAACAGGTGTTAATACAGGCGATTTTGGCCGAACCACGGGCGAAAAATTTATCGACCTGCTAAAAGAGCTAGAACAAGTTGATGGCATTGAACGCTACCGAATATCATCCATAGAGCCCAACCTTATTACTGAGGAGATTATTGACCTTGTAGCCACATCGAGCAAATTTTTACCCCATTTTCACATTCCACTTCAGTCGGGATCGGATAACGTGCTTAAGCTTATGAAGCGACGCTACAACACAGCTCTTTTTACTAATAAGATTAGGTTGATTAAACAAACCATCCCCGATGCATTTATAGGTATTGATGTAATTGTTGGTTTTCCGGGCGAAACCGATAACGATTTTGCCAACGAGTACAAGCTGTTAGAGAATATAAAACCATCGTTCCTACATATTTTTCCCTATTCGGAACGTCCCAACACCCCGGCAGCAAACTACTCCAACAAGGTAAAACATATAACCATTACCCAGCGCGCTAAAATACTGCACGGCTTATCCGATAGGCTACACACTGAATTTTACGAACAAAACATAGGCAAAACCGAACAGGTTCTTTTCGAATCGACAAAAAAGAATGGGATGATGTTCGGATTTACCCGCAACTACATAAAAGTTGAATACCCCTACAGCAAAGAACTTGTGGGGAAAATTGTGAACGTAAAACTTACCGAGTTAGACTCCAACGGAGCCTGCAAAGCAGAACTAATTGAATAACCTAACATTGCTATGAATAAAAAAGATATTTGTTCGCAAGTTGTTGCGCTGGCCACCTCAACCGGAGCCTTTATCCGCGAACAGCGCAAACATTTTAGTATCGATAAGGTTGAAACCAAAGGCTTGCACGACTTTGTTTCGTATGTAGATAAAGAATCGGAAAAAATGATAGTAGATGGTCTTAGCAAGCTATTGCCATCAGCCGGATTTATTGCCGAAGAGGGAACGGGCGAGCAAAAGCCTGAGGGGCTAAACTGGATTATTGACCCGCTTGATGGCACAACCAACTTTATTCACGGCCTACCACCCTACTCCATTAGCATTGCGCTTATAGATAACAAAGAACTTGTACTTGGAGTAATTTACGAAATAACCCTTGATGAATGTTTTTACGCCTGGGGTAACGGAAAAGCGTATATGAATGGCCATGAAATTAGCGTTTCCGACATTGGCAATGTGAACGATTCGCTAATTGCAACTGGTTTTCCGTACTACGACTACAAGCGTATTGAGCCGTTCATGAAATCGATGGAGCACTTCATGCGCTACTCGCACGGCTTACGCCGTTTGGGGTCGGCTGCCACCGACTTGGCCTACGTGGCCTGTGGGCGTTTCGAAGCCTTTTACGAATACAGCCTACAACCATGGGACGTAGCTGCCGGAGCATTTATTGTTGAGCAGGATGGCGGAAATGTTAGCGATTTTACCGGTGGGCAAAACTATATTTATGGGAAAGAGATAATTGCTGCTAATAGCAAAGTTTTTAAACCATTTCTCGATATCGTTTCAAACTATATGTCAAAAAGTTAACAAACCAACTCTATGAGCAATATTCTTTTCGGTCTATTCTACGGATTTACTTGGCTTGTTGCCCAAATTCCAAACAGAGTAATATTTTTATT
>CAZTFJ010000239.1:0-4943 GCA_964612255.1 uncultured Rikenellaceae bacterium
CCACCATTTTTCCATATCTTTGCAACGTAATGGTTCCAAAGGGTTTTTAACCCACAGGATTAAAAGGGAATGCCGTGAAAATCGGCAACAGTTCCCGCTGCTGTAAGCTTCATTAACCAATGGGCACCCCAGCCACTGTCTCGTCACTAGTTACGAGATGGGAAGGCGCCCAAAGGGAAGCAAGTCAGAAGACCTGCCATTAGTTGCCTCAATTCAGATACGCTTTCGGGATAAAAGCGCGGATGAGAACCTCACAGTCCACATCCAACTCCCCCACGGTGTCTGCAGCAAGGCAAAAATCAATGTCACAGGTGGCAAGGGTATACGGTCTGCCATAACTTGCACCCTTGCACCTGTTTTTAAAAGATTTTTAACCCAACTCGCTGGATATGCGGTTTCGTAACACTTTTCGTACAATTTCGGTTATGCTGGCTCTGCTCAGTACATTTGACGCCAGCTCACAGCATTTGCTATCCGACACCATTGCTATTGAGAGCGTTTCCATTTCTCGTAATCGCACGGGAAATCTTCTTCAAAAGGGTTTAAAGTCGATATCTATTGATACATTGGTGCTTAACGAGAAAAAGGGGCTTTCCCTAGCCGAATTATTGCAGGAGAATAGCCCAATTTTCATTAAAACCTATGGTCGTGGGGCGACGGCAACAGCATCACTTCGCGGAACAAGTGCTTCGCACACAAAAGTTTACTGGAATGGCTTGCAAGTAAACTCACCCATGAGCGGCGAGGCCGACTTTTCGCTAGTTCCTCTTTATTTTGTTGATGATGTGGCCATTCACGTTGGACAATCGTCGATGAGATACGGCAATGGCGGTTTGGGAGGTGCCGTAAGTTTACAAAGCATTCCCGACTGGAGCAAGCAGCTGGGTGCCACCATTTACCAATCGATTGGTAGCTATGACACCTACTCAACTGCGGTAAAATCGACCTACGGAAAGGGTAAGATTAAGGCGCAAACCCGACTATTTCGCGAGTCGTCCGAAAATAATTTTAGCTTCCACAACATTGCAAAGATTGACCAGCCCTTGGAGGTTCAGCATAATGCCGATTATAAAAAGTACGGTGCTTTGCAAGAGGTATATTATAGACCGTCCGATAACGCCATTCTATCAGCAAAGGTGTGGGCTCAGCAAACCGACAGGGGAATTCCACCGCTTATGACCAGTTTCTCGGCAGCAGAATACAATAGGCAAAACGATATTAACCTGAATTATATAGTTGATTATAAGGTGGTTGGCAATACAGTGAGCTGGGGCGTGGCAACAGGAATATCGCACATGAACCTTTTATACGATTATAGCAAGCTGTCGGTTGAGGGCAACCCATTGCCAGTGCTAAGTACACGCAGCAAATCATGGAGCTGGTACAATCGGGCATCGGCCCAATGGAAACCGCTGAGCTGGCTTTCGGCAGGCTTACAGGCCGAGGTTAATGGCCATTGGGTTGAATCGACCGAAGCAATAATGAATACAGGGTATGCAGAGAACCAAACACATAGCTTAGTAAAAACTTCGGTTAATATAAACCCAACCAACAGAATATCGTTATCGGCTCTTTTGGCTCAGGAGATGTTTGATAGTAACATTATGCCCTTATCGTATTCCCTTGCCTTTAAATACAGCCTTATTAAATCAAACACCCTTTTTGCGAATGGGGGATATTCACGAAACCACAACAACCCTTCGCTAAATGATTTGTATTGGCAGCCTGGTGGAAACATAAACCTGTTACCCGAAGATGCAAAAAGTTGGGAGGGAGGACTTAATTATACCATCGAAAATCAGAAGTTTAAGCTAGATATTAGCGGTAACCTGTTTGCTTCGAACATTAGCAATTGGATTATGTGGTTACCCCACTTAAAAGGATATTGGGAACCCGTAAACCTCACACAGGTTAGTACACAGGGATTAGAATTTGCCTTGCAGGCAGAGCAAACTATTGGCAATTTTACTTTAAAGATAAGAGGGAACTACAGCAATACCCAATCTACTATACAAAATGCGGGGGGAGTTATGCGCCCCGAGGCGCATGGTAAGCAGCTTCCGTTTATACCTGTACACTCGGGCGGTGTGGTTGCTAATGTGCTTGTTAAGCCCTTTTATGTTACATACACTTTTACCCATTTCTCCGAGCGATACACAACAACCAGCAACAACCCAAACTCATTGCGCAGGCTTTACCCCTACTACATGAGCAGCGTGGCTTTGGGCTACGATTTTTCGCTATACAAAATGCCAGTGGGCATTCAGCTGCGTGTTGACAATTTGCTCAACGAAAGCTACCAAACCATAATGTGGCGCCCAATGCCTGGTCGTAACTACAGCTTATCTATTAATATAAAATTATGACAAGTAATTTTTATACCTATACAAATAAAGCAACGTCAAGGGTTGGTATTATATCATTTTTGATGATTATAATATCACTTACAGGCTGTATGGAGGAAAATTTGCTACCCGTTTCTAGCGTTGACCTATATGGTAGTCGTGGAGTTTTTATTATCAACGAGGGAAATTACCTGTATGGAAACTCTAGCCTTAGTTACTACGATATTGGTTCGGGTGAAGTGGTAAACAATATATTCTCGCAGGCCAATGGCATTCCGCTAGGCGATGTGGCCTACACAATGAGCATTCATAATGGCAAAGGCTATATTGTGGTCAATAATTCGGGATGCATACACGTGGTTGATGCCAACACGCTGTTGCATGAGGCAACTATAGAGAACCTGCCATCGCCGCGCCATATGCTTTTTATCGATAACGATTTGGCCCTGGTAAGCGACCTCTACGCCCGAGCCATAAGCATTGTGAACACATCAACATATAAAGTAGAGGGTACAATTAAAACGGGTAATTCGTCAATGCCCTACTATCGCCATTCGTCGGAATATCTTGTTAGGGTTGGCAATAGGGTTTACACAAATTCATGGAGCTACGATAATCAGGTGCTGGTAATTGATTTGGAGCAAATGCAGGTGGTCGATTCAATTCGTGTAGGTATTCAGCCACTTGCCATGGTAAAGGATAGGAGCAACAACCTCTGGGTTATTAGCGATGGTGGCTTTGCGGGTAGCCCTATGGGAACAGAGATTCCATCGCTTATTATGATAAACACAAATACCAACACTGTGGATAAGCAATTCAACTTCGGCTCAACCACCGATGCCGTGGGGCAAATGGCAATTAACCCTGCTGGCGATTCGCTATACTTTATTTGCAATCACCTGTATACAATGAGCATTAGCGATACCCAGCTGCCCAGCAATCCGCTTGTTCCCCGCAATGGGCGTAATTTCCGTGCTCTTAATATCGACAAACAAACTGGCGAAATTTACATATCCGATGCCACCGACTTTATGAGCGAAGGCAAGGTTTATCGATTTACATCAAGAGGTTTACCTATTGATACCATTGGGGTAGGAATAATTCCGGGAAACTTCTGCTTTAACTAGCGCTAGACCATACGTCGCGAAACAATAAGATATAAAACTATTGGAATTATTGTAAACCCAATAATTACAAGAGCAGTAGAGGCATCGTTTGGGCCTTTACCCGTTACCTCTGTTAAAATTAACCCTAGGAAAATTAGCGCAACAATAAGTTTTAAAATCCTAATAAACCTAATGGCCAATGCGTACTGCCTGTGGGCATTTTGCTTGGTAATGGCTACTGGATAGTTAAAGATGTGTGGGAACTGCGTAAGCCAACCAATAGATAAGTAAGCTATTGTAACAACTATGCAAGGAGTTAGGAAATCCTTTTTATTGTCGAGAGCAAAAAGCAGAATCCAAATCGCAATAATTGCCAGTAAAGCTTTTGCCTCAACAATATAATCGAATGTGCGCAGCGGGATTTTAATTCTTGGTCTGTTTTTCATATCAATCAACTTAACTGAACACCAGTAAACTATCTCTGTTTTATAGATTTGCGTATTGATAAACCTAATGGAAGAATTACTAAAACAAATAGGATGGGGATTACCCACAAAGCATTTCTATTAGGAAGTTTAACCACTAATAACCCTATTCCATATAGCAAGAACACAACAATTAACTTAAAGTATCGCAAAAAGCGAACGGCTATGGTATACTGGCGAATGGCATTTTCATCAGTAATTTTTACAGCATAGTTTAGTATATGGGGATTTAATGATATTATCCATATTATTATATACAAACTAGTTCCTAGTATTGAGATTGCTAAGTACAAGTTATTTGTATGGAAAAAATAGTAAGAAGCCCACAGAATGGCTATACATAACCATCCCAAAATTTCAACAACGAAATCATAACCTTCAAAAGGTATCTTATGCTTTGGTCTAGGATTCATTTATGTACTTACTTATGGGTTTTTATGCTTTTTCCATATTTTAAGAATGTGCAATATGGCCAAACTAAAAGCAAACACACCCAACCCAATGGCAAGGTATAAAAACCATTGGTTAGGGTTCTCGTAGTAAATTCTCTGATATCCCCATATAACTAGCGCCATGGTAGCAGCCAGTATTAGCGATATGTACTTTGTATTGAAACCGGAATTCCGTTGGTAGCGGTTGGGGCGTCGTAAGTTTACCATATCACAGCAATTTTGTTCCAAATATAACAATTTTTCACCATCGCACATTATGTGCGAAAGCGAACACTTGGCTGGGCGTTTGTGAACAAAACTCCTCCTTATTTCAAAAATATATTACTTGTATTTTGTTGTATATTAATATATTAATAACTATGGCACAGTAGATGATTAACAACTTGTGTTATTCAATTCACAATGCCACTATGAGGATTTTATTTGTAATTATAGCCATTGCTATTCACGCCAATTTTGCCAAAGCGCAATCGGAGGTTATAAACAGCTTTAAAGTTTCCTCGCAAGTTTGGTCGTACAGTTCATACAGCCAACAAAAAATGGGATACCCACTAA
>CAZTFJ010000240.1:0-1870 GCA_964612255.1 uncultured Rikenellaceae bacterium
AGCGGGGCATCAATTTTCAACCCATTTTCCCACAAATCAGTGATAGCCTTCTTCTTATCGGTTAGGTTGGTCCCCGCTTTGTGCATAGCATTTTTCAGCAGGCTAGAGAATGAGATGCCCTCCTTGATAATGCTCTTAATCTTTCCTTCATAATCAACCTCTTTCGTGTCAATATTATGCTTTCTGCAAACAAGGTTAACCTGTGGCTCTTTAAAAGTCTTCAGAACCCTACGGTAGTATTTGTCAGCCACCTCTTTCTCTCGAATTTTTCTCAGCACCTTAACCACTTCGTCCGCAACATAAACGAGGTTGTTTTTCTTCGAGTAGAATATAACGCCGATATTTTTCAACGAGGTTATAAGGCTATCGATGTCCATTTTTTTAGGTGGAATAATTAAATAGTTGATAAGCTTAATTTCCTCCTGCGATAGCTCTAACTTTTTGGCTAGCGTTAGTAAAATGGATAATTCATCGTCGGTAATTTTTGTGTCCCTATTGCAATTCAAATCATTGTTGTATGCTGTTTGTACGCAAGATTTGTAGATATCATAATCCCGCTTACGATAATCGTCTATATCCGATTTTTCTGACTCCAGCTGCTCTTTTAGCTGTTGAGTCCTTTTCTTTATTGTGTCGAGTTCCTTTTCATAGAGCTTGGCAAGCCAATTCTGTTTAAGGATACAATTCCCATCTTTAATGATGATATCAATTAGGATGTCAAGCTGAGAGGTAGTGTTAACAAACTCTGCCTTTACTGTTTCGGCAAATTCTGTTTTTATTAGCTCGAATACTTTAACAATGTTTATGCTATCAGCATTTTTAAGCTCAGTGCTGTCAGAAAGCACCTTGTCTATTTCCTTGCTATTCTTTGGATTGCTAGATTTTATGGTGTCAACAATCTTAATGAATGAGTTTTTTTCTAACGAGTTAACGTTGTCAAGAATCTTTTCTAGTTTCATCGTTATTCAGTTTTGTTAGTATTTCTGTAATTTTTAAATCGAGCTTGTCAACTTTGCTTTCCAAATCGTCGTTGTTGTCGCTAACCATTGAGTCGACAAAAATTGAATTTACAAGCGAAAGACCAAATATTCCGCCCGTTAATACCACGAAGATGAAATAAAGGTAAGTGAAAAATGAGCCAAGTTTGCTGTAATTTGCAGTAATCTGCTCAGGTATTTCAAACCATCCTTCCACAGTAAAAATTTTGAAGGTAGAGTACAGTGAAATTAATGGATTGCTAAAGTATTCCGAATCTGTGTTTTGGAATAAGTTGTATGATAGAATTCCAATAATAAATATGTAAATAAAAAAACCGATAAACACGAAAACTGAGGT
The DNA here is from genome assembly GCA_964612255.1 of uncultured Rikenellaceae bacterium. Taxonomy (GTDB): domain Bacteria; phylum Bacteroidota; class Bacteroidia; order Bacteroidales; family Tenuifilaceae; genus Perlabentimonas. Next base: position 1,336 of record CAZTFJ010000240.1, read on the forward strand.
TTTTAGCGCCCTTTGTACACCTTTCAATAGATTGCCAATGTCAGGTATAAACTTAAAAAACCTAAAGGCTTTAAACACCCTCAATACCCTAAATACAAGCAGGAAGCTAAAGTCAATTAGGTTTAACTGGAGAATAAATGCTATGAGAGCGGGAATTGAAAGAATGATTAGAATGAAATCCAGCTTATTCCAACTTGACGCAAAGTAGTATTTGATTCCTAACTCTTTGAACTTAACAACTAGTTCAATGATAAATAATGTTGTAATGACATTATCAGCTATTGTGAGTAAAAATCTATGGTTTTCATCCGGGAAATAGCCACCTAAAAAGAGAATAGCTGAATTTAAAAGTATCAGCCACAATATGAAAACATCATTTAGGAATAGTCTTTTAATCATTGTTTTTCAGATGGATGTGTGATTTTCGTTTCTTCGAATATTGGCGGTAACTAGAGTATAAGTAAACTCACACACAAACAGTTATTAATCAAAAACTAAATTACTTACGCTAACCTACATTAAAAACTGTTTTCCT
>CAZTFJ010000240.1:1880-4367 GCA_964612255.1 uncultured Rikenellaceae bacterium
TACACGGAAATAGCCAATTAAACTTTAAATGGATTTTTGTTGCGAAAACACTACTCAAGTTTTGTAGTATATATTTTGTAATTCCTTGTATAGAAAGAGAATATGAATTTACGTACACATACGATATTAATCAAAAACTAAATTACTTACGCTAACCTACATTAAAAACTGTTTTCCTTTTAACAATATCTTTTCTGAGTTTTTAATATTACTCTCGGTCCGAGTAATTAGGTTCACAACATTAACCATTGTATTATCGTCGATAGCAATCACCGAGTTTACCTCAATTTTATATATTCCACGTTCGTTTACAACAAATTGAGAATAATCCTCTTCAATAGCGTTTCCATCAATAGAGAAAATTGTTATTCCCTGGGGTAAATCCAAGTACTTCCTTTCAAATTCTCCTAACGGTATAGGTTTAAATTCGAAGCCTTCCTTCAGCTCAACAAATATTTTTCCGTGGTATTCTCTATTGTCTATTAAAAAGCTATCCTTCTCAACCCTAATCTTCTCAATTGAATTTTGGAGAATTGTTGATAAAGCAGAATGGCTTACCTGCATATTATTTACAAAGTAGGCAGGTACAATTCCATTATCTTTTTTGGTAGTATAAGATATGTGTATAGTTGTATCCTGACTAAGCAGAAACTCTAGGTTGCTATTATCACTACCTGCGTTTTGCCCATTTGCCAACACACTAGCAAAAACAAGCACAACAATAACTATTAATTTACGCATTGGATAAAAGGTTTGTATTATCAATTTTTTACGGCAATACATACAATCTTTTCAACTTCGCCCAAGGCATTAGTAATTGGCGAATAGGTTTCGCTAAGGGTAACTTCTTTTTCGTCAAGCATAACCTTAACCGTTTGCTGCACAACAGCTCCTTTGCTTAAATCAGACCATAACGAGATACTATCGGTAAGGCTCACTCCTAGTTGCTCATAAAGTTTTGCATGAGCAGTACCTACCATATCGGCTGCAGGCTTTCCTAACAGCTTGGCAAAAGGCTCATTAACTTTAACAACATCACCATTTGGAGTGTACTCTGTAAAATAAGTTGATGAGTCGATAGCCTGAACAAATGCTCGAAACTCTTGATTCTCTTTAGTAAGGACTTCGACTTTTTGCTCGGCCTGCTTTAAATCGGTTATAATACGACTAACACCCCAAGTTCCAACCACACGTCCATTTGTATCGAATAATGGCATTTTGGTAACCGATACCCAATCGCCATCACCACCTTCGAATGTTTCATGAGCAATCCTATTGGTTACAGGGTTGTGGGTTCGCATTATTTCCTGCTCTTCGTTGTAAAACTTTTCTGCATTCTCCTTGGTGTGAAAATCGAAATCGGATTTACCCTCCACCTCATCGGGGCTGTTGGCATTAAAGAGTTTCACCATCGATTTGCTAATCCGAATAAAACGGCTACGCTCATCCTTAAAGTATATGTAATCCGGAATAGTGTCCATGAGTGCATTGAGCATAGTTAAATCTTGCTGCAACTCCGATTGAATTTTTTCCTGCTCAATTCGTTTACGCTCCATCTCCTCCTGAGTAGCTTGCAACTCTTCCATATTTTGGCGCATCTCTTCTTCTTGTGCCTGCATCTCCTCTGCCTGCTGCTGCGATTGCTCTAGCAACATTTTGGTTTTGGTATTTATTTTAACCGAAAGAAGAGTTGAAGCAATACTCTCGGCAATACGCTCAAGGAACTCAACTTCGTGCGATACCAATACTCTGAACGAAGCCAATTCGAGCACGCCTAAAACCTCATCCTCATGTTTTAAAGGCACTAAAACGATATAACTTGGTGTAGCCTTACCCAAACCCGATGTAATTTCAACATAATCGTCGGGTATTTCAGTTAGCTGAATAGTCTCTTTTTCAAGAGCGCAAGCACCAACCAGACCCTCCTTAATATCAACCTTCTTGTCAAGGAATTTTTTTCTATCCCAAGCATATGCCGATATCATCTCAAAGTATTTTTCGCCCCGCTCCTCGTCGTTAAGTAAGAACATGGCTGCCTGATTAGCCTCCATATACTTTACCACACTTTTTACTATTTCGTCGGAAAGCAGCTGAATATCATCATTATTGTGACGTAAGATATCGGCAAACTTGGCAAAGCCTTCGTTAGCCCATGCCCTTTTTCTATCTTCCTCTTTACGCTTATCTTCTTCTTGCCTAGCCAGTTTTAGGCTATCGCGCATATCAATTAACGATTTCCCAAGAATATCCTCCTCGCTCAACATTTCCAAATTACTATTAAGTTGACCATTACCAATATCAAGAGCAAAGGAAGTTTTCTGATTTAAACCATCGATAGAGCGATTAAACGCCTCGGCCATCTCCTCAATCTCATCGTTAGATTTGATAGTCTCTTGATCCGTTTTACATTCATAAAAGTAAAGATGTCCATCAAAAGCATCGTCCTCTGGCCTTATAGCGATTCCGGGGCAGGCGAATCAAGGCAAA
>CAZTFJ010000240.1:4377-4943 GCA_964612255.1 uncultured Rikenellaceae bacterium
ACGTGCGGCAAGCTCCGAGGCGGCGGTCGGGCCACCACCGCCGGTCGCGACGGTGGGCGTCTGCGGCTCTTTTGATATTTGGCCGTTGGCCATTTTTTTAAGCGAATTGGTTATGCCCACAATTGGCCTAGTAATATTATTTGAAATTATAAGTAAAACAACAACTATTATAATCAGAGCTATAAACCCAACCAAAAGCGAAATATATAGCATATGGTTCGCAGCATACATCACCTTATTGTATGGAATTGAGATAGCTAGCGACCAACTTTTGTCTACACCATCAACAGTAACTGGTGAAAAAAACATGTAGTGATTATTGCCCTGGGCATCAGTTCGAATAAACGAGAACTTTTCGCCTCTTTGTACTCTATCAATAATACGCTCACTCTCTGTCTCTTCGGGAAAAACATCATGAACCTTTTTATTGATAAGATTACTTTCGGGATGACCAGCAATAATACCATCGTACGAGAGTAGGAAGGCATACACTCCCTCCAACGTTTCTACCTTACTTACAAGTTCCTGCAATGCTGTTAGTTCTACATCGAGACCGATAAGCCCCA
>CAZTFJ010000241.1:0-4897 GCA_964612255.1 uncultured Rikenellaceae bacterium
GCGCTGGTCGTGCCCGATAAGGGCTTGTCTGTTTACGACGATGCCATTGCTTGCTGGAAAGGCGAAAGCATGAGTGAATATAAAAAGCTGTTTATTACGGTGGCTAGCAAGTACAAATTCCCCATTCATAAGCCATATTATCAACTTACCGATGAGCAAAAGGAGTTACTATGGCGTGGTGCCGATGGTTTTGTGGGGCTCGATGACTTTTTTGCAATGCTCGAGAGTAAAAAGTATAAAATTCAGTATAGGGTAATGCTCTCACGCTACACTGGCAAAACTATTTGTCCTGTGTGTAAGGGACAACGTTTGCGAAAAGAGGCAACCTATGTTAAGGTTTGTGGTGTAAGCCTTCCACAGCTGGTCGATTTGCCTATTACCAAGCTAAACGAATTTTTTCAAAAAATCTGCCTAACAGAGCATGAGCAAAATGTTGCAAAGCGCATACTTACAGAGATAAAAAATCGTATTTGGTATTTGCTAAATGTTGGACTTGGTTACTTAACGCTAAACCGATTATCGGCAACCTTATCGGGTGGCGAGTCGCAGCGTATTAATTTAGCTACCTCGTTGGGTTCTAGCTTGGTTGGCTCGCTATACATTCTCGACGAGCCAAGCATTGGCCTACACCCCCGCGATACGCATCTATTAATAGAGGTGCTTAATAACCTCCGCGACTTGGGTAATACGGTGGTGGTGGTTGAGCATGACGAGGAAATTATTCGTGCTGCCGATTATATAATCGATATTGGGCCTTTGGCAGGACGCCATGGAGGCGAAGTGGTCTTCAATGGCACACCCAATCAACTGCTAAAATCGTCAGAAACGCTTACGGCAAAATACCTTAATGGCCATGAGGTTATTGCATCCTCAACGGCACCCCGTAAGTGGTCAAATTTTGTTTCGATTAAGGGAGCGCGCGAAAACAATCTTAAAAATATTGATGTGCAATTTCCGCTAAATAGTATGGTAGTGGTTACTGGTGTTAGCGGTTCTGGTAAATCGTCGTTAGTAAAGGGGATTCTTTACCCTTCGCTGGCAAAAAAATTAACTGGAGTGGGCGATAGACCTGGCGAGTGCGATGGTGTTGATGGTGATATACATTTACTAAAGGGAGTTGAGATGGTTGATCAGAATCCCATAGGCCGCTCGTCGCGTTCAAACCCTGTAACCTACATCAAGGCTTACGACGAGATTCGCAAGCTATTCTCAGAACAACCCTACGCAGTGCGTAACGGATACAAACCATCAACTTTCTCGTTTAATGTAGAAGGTGGGCGCTGCGAGGAGTGCCAGGGCGAAGGCATTATAAAAGTTGAGATGCAGTTCATGGCCGATGTGACGCTAACCTGCGAATCGTGCGGTGGCAAACGCTTTAAGGAGGATGTGTTGGAGGTTCGCTATCGCGATAAAAATATCTTTGATGTGCTGGATATGACCGTAAATCAGGCAATAGACTTTTTTGGAGAGGGCAACGAGAAAACAGCTGCTAAGATTGTGAATAGGCTAAAACCCTTGCAGGATGTAGGGTTGGGTTACATTAAACTAGGGCAATCGTCGAGCACTTTGAGCGGGGGCGAGAGCCAACGCGTTAAGCTGGCATTTTTTCTGCAGAAGGAGCAAACTAGCCAGCATCAGCTATTCATATTTGATGAACCTACCACGGGCCTTCATTTTCACGATATTAAAAAACTGCTCGAGTCGTTTGATGCGTTAGTTAAAAAGGGGCACAGCCTAATTGTGGTGGAGCATAACCTTGAAGTTATTAAGAATGCCGATTGGATAATTGACCTTGGTCCCGAAGGTGGCGAGGGAGGCGGAAACCTTGTTGCCGCTGGAACACCTCAAGATATTTCGAAGTGCAAAAAGAGCCTAACGGGGAGGTTTTTAGAAGGGAAGGTGTAGATTTTCCAATTTACTGGTTTGTTTGAGTTTATAGATGAACTCTATGAGGTGTAGTGAAGTAATAGCATTTACAACCTTAATAGTAAGCAATATAGGTACTCACCTTAGGTGTGGTTATATCCAAATTTAAATTGATTAACGCCAAAATAAACTACTTACTCCAACCCTTTGCACGCTTCACGGCATCGGCCCATTTGCTTTTTAGGTTGGCGCTTTGGTCGGCATTCATGGTAGCGTCGAATTCTCTATCGAGTTGCCACTGCTGTTTTAGCTCGTCGATATCTTTCCAAAAACCTGTGGCAAGCCCTGCAAGGTAGGCAGCGCCCAGCGCAGTGGTTTCAACCACTTTGGGTCTTATTACTGGCACACGGAGCATATCGGCTTGGAACTGCATCAGCAGGTTATTGGCCGAAGCGCCACCATCAACCCGAAGTTCGGTAATATCCATTCCTGTATCGCTTTGCATGGCGCCAATCACATCCATGGTTTGGTAGGCAATACCCTCCAGCGCGGCTCGTGCAATGTGGGCACGAGTAGTACCGCGGGTGAGTCCAACCATAAGGCCACGAGCATATTGATCCCAATAGGGGGCACCCATACCCGTGAAGCTAGGTACGAAAAACACATCGCCATTATCCTCTACTTGTGCCGCAAGGGTTTCAATCTCTGCGGATGAATTAATAATGCCCAATCCATCTCTAAGCCACTGTACCACTGCACCGCCAATAAATATGCTGCCCTCAAGGGCATAGGTGGTTTTGCCATCAATTTGCCAGGCAATTGTGGTTACCAAGTTGTTCTTAGATATGAATGGTTTATTACCAGTGTTTTTTAAGATAAAGCAACCCGTTCCGTAGGTGTTTTTTACCATTCCCTCGTCAACACACATTTGCCCAAAGAGCGCTGCTTGCTGGTCGCCTGCTATTCCGCCAATGGGTACTTTCGAGGCAAAAAAGGTGGTGTTGGTGTAGTCGTAAACTTCGCTCGACGATGCTACACGGGGCATCATTTCGATAGGGATATTTAAAAGATTTAGTAGTTCCTCGTCCCATTTGAGCATATTAATATTGAAAAGCATAGTGCGGCTAGCGTTGGATACATCGGTTACGTGGGTTCTACCTTGGGTTAGTTTCCAAACTAACCATGAGTCAACCGTGCCAAAGGCCAGATCGCCTTTTTCGGCTCGTTGTCTTGCACCGTTTACATTATCGAGTATCCATTTAATTTTTGTGCCGCTAAAGTAGGCATCAATTACCAGCCCAGTTTTCTCTCGTATTTTATTTGCCAGGCCATCGGCTTTAAGCTTATCGCAAAACTCTGATGTACGCCTATCTTGCCAAACTATGGCGTTGTAAACGGGTTCGCCCGTTTTCTTATCCCAAACAATGGTTGTCTCGCGCTGGTTGGTAATTCCAATGCCCGATAGGTAAGTTCCGTTTATGCTTAGTTTCGACATAGCCTCGGCAGCCACCGCTACCTGCGACGACCATATCTCCCCAGGATCGTGTTCAACCCATCCGGGTTTAGGAAATATTTGGGTAAACTCTTTCTGAGCCACTGATCGTATATTTCCGTTATGGTCGAATAGCAATGCGCGTGAGCTGGTTGTGCCTTGGTCGAGAGCTAGGATAAACTTTTCCATAGGTATGGTGAATGGTTATATTTCAAATCTTGAATATAATAAACTTGTTGTTATTATCGTAAAATATATTTCGAGGCAACTTTTTCGAATTCTTTAACCTGATTCTCTTCCCATTGCTTGTCTTTCCCAAGTTCTGCTGCCATAAGCGTTGCAACTTTTGGGGCAACCAGTATTGCTTCGCGGGCATCTAATAACAGTGCGCGAACCCTGCGCGATAGAAAATCCTCAACCGTTCTGGCCATTTCATACCGTACTGCCCAAATTACCTGTGCTGCATAGATGTTTAATCTGCTACTAAGTAACTGCTTGGTTTCGGAATCTTTCTCCATCATTTCAATTAGCTGCTCCTTATCGCTACCATAAAAATAAAGCGGATCGTTTAGGTCGATATTTTGTATATATCCGTGTAACTTCAAATTTTTTGTTGATGTTTGCGTATGCGACCATCTTTTGGTTTTCTCCACCTTATCAACCATATCCTGAGCCATACGACGGAAGGTTGTCCATTTTCCCCCTATCATGGTAAATAGCTGCGAGTTGGTGACGGTTATTTTATGACTTCGCGAAATTTCTTTGGTTTTCGAATTTTCGTGCTTTGGCGCAGCCAGTGGTCGCAATCCGGCAAATATGCTTAGCACATCGCTTCGGCTGGGTGCTTTGGTTAGGTATTTAGCCATTGTTGCCAGAATAAATTTGATTTCCTCCTCAAGCGCAACTGGTTCGAGGCTAGGTGAGTTTATAGGCGTATCGGTAGTGCCTACTACAATTTTATCGTGCCATGGTACGGCAAATAGTACCCTGCCGTCATCGGTTTTGGGTATCATTAGGGCATAATTACTTGGCAGGAATGATTTGTCGAGCACAAGGTGAATTCCCTGGCTCGGACGGATAGTTTTTCGCTGCCCCGGGCTATCCATTTGCAGGATATCGTCGGCAAAAACGCCTGTGGCATTTATAACAGCTTTTCCGTTTATGGTGTATTCTTTACCACTCTCAATATCCAAAGCAACCACACCGCAAGCAAACCCATTATTATCTTTTTTGATATTATTTACCTGCATATAGTTTGCCGCAATTGCGCCGTGCTCAACTGCTGTTTGTAGGGCGTTTATTGCAAGTCGTGAATCGTCGAACTGACCATCGTGATAAACCACACCTGCCGATATTTTTTTCTGGTTAATGGTGGGTAATTTTTCTATGGCTTTCCTTTTCGAAACCCTAAGCGAACGACCTAGGCTATACTTACCAGCAAGCAAATCGTAAAATGTAAGGCCAACGGTGTACATCAGCTCATCGAAAAGCCCAAACGTGGGTATAACAAACGATTGGGTTTTAACCAGATGCGGAGCA